>NZ_BAAAPF010000328.1:0-7619 GCF_039531005.1 Streptomyces synnematoformans | reverse complement strand
CAGGCAGCCCTCACCCTCCACCTCACATGCTCAAACTGAGGTTGGAAAAAGCTCACTGTCCGTAACGGGGGCGGCGGTTCGCTGCGCGTCAGCCATGGCAGCGACAGGGGCGGGCCGGAGTTCATGACGCGCCGTGACCCCTGGGCGCCGTCCGGGCATGCGACGCCCTCTGAGCTTCGCTCGCGCGCTCTCACGGCCGTGGAGCGGTGGGACTGCGCTGACACCCTCAAGGACGCCGCTACGGGGCGCCTGGAGGCGCTACAGCGCGACGACGTGAAGGGTGTTGCGGAGCATGTGATCCGCTACTCCGATCCGCTGTACGTCGAGGCGTTCCGGGCGTTCGCACGCGACCCCGAGACCTTCGCCGGTGACCTTGAGCCTGAGCAGCGGCGCGTGTGGGCGTCCAATCGCGAGTATGCGCGCGCTGCGCTGGGCACGGCCGGTGCCGTTCTTCCCTCGCCCATGGATCCGGCTATCACGCTGACTAACGAGGGTGTCACCGACCCCATGCGGCAGCTCGCACGGGTACAGGTCACCAACTCGAAGTCCCACCGGTTCATCACCAGCGCGGGAAGTACGTTCTCGTATGACGCTGAGCTGGCGGAGGTGTCCGACGACACCTTTACCGAGTCGGAAATCACCATTGAGACCGAAAAGGCGCAGGGTTACATTGAGGCGTCGCTTGAGGTCTACGCGGACCAGCCGAATTTCGCCACCGAAGTTGCGCGGATCATCGCTGACGGCAAGGCCAGGCTCGACGCTGAAATGTTCGTCAAGGGCACCGGCGCCACTTCGCCGCAGGGTATCTTCACGGAGCTTGCCGGTACTGCGTCTGACATCGCCGCCGCAGGCGAGGCGCTTACGCCCGATGACATTTACGGTCTCATTGAGAGCCTGCCGCCCCGCTGGCGAGCTGCTGCGGCTTGGCAGCTTGAGTATTCCACGGTTGACGCTGTGCACCGCATGTGGAATCCGACCGGCACGGAGCCGCCGCTTCTTGAGGGCGGGCAGCTTCTTCGCCGGCCGTACCACGAGAACAGCGAATTCGACGCCTATTCGGCCGTAGATGACACTGCCGCAGGCACCAACCGGCTTATGGTGGTCGGGGACTGGTCACAGTTTGCCATCGTGGACCGGGCGGGCACGTCCGTTCATTACATCCCGCCGGGCGTTATCCGCGGTGCGAACGGTCGGCCTGATGGTCGCGTGGGTTGGTACTGCACGTGGCGCAGCGGTAGCGGCGTTCTCGTGCCGAACGCTTTCCGCATGCTGACACTGACCACGGCGGTATAGCAGAGGGTCACGGCGTGGTGGTGACAGGTTGTCACGCTGTTGGAATCAGCACTAACCACGCTGAGTGAACGGGTTTGCTGGCATGAATACACACGCGGCTTCACGCCAGCAAACCCGATCACGCCATTGCACCACGCTGTGCGCCACCGCTGGTCAGGAGCATGCGGCAGGTTGTAGACCGTGGTCTACAGCAGCGCGTTGACCTGCGCCTTTGGGGCTACCCGGGGGTGCCCCACCAATCGAGAAATTCGAGCGACGTGGACCCCCTCTTCACTTCTCCCCATCATCCCCCCGTGGCAATTTACTCGACCTAGATCATCTTTGCAGCAAATTCCGGTGAAGCCAACTTCGCTGCAAACCTCACTTTCCGTGACTGCCCGCTGATAACGGGCTGTAGTCGCCGGCGGTTAGCTACTGCCGGTTATGCCTCGCGCTCCGTAGCGGTCTATCTCCTCCCGTCTGCGTTGAGCGCGAGGCACTTTACCCGAGGAGATATCGTGAAGAACTTTCTTGCGTGGGCTGCGTTGCTCTCCGCGCTCGTTAGCACCGCTTCCGCTGAATGGTCGTTGGCGGTTGCCGCAGGCTTTCACCCCCTACTCGCGGTAGCCGTACCCGCATCGCTCGACGCATACGCCTTAGCTGCATTCCGCGCGGGGCGGGACCTACCCGGGGTAGTGGCTGCACTCCTACTCGTGAACTCCGTATCCCACCTCGTTGCATCCGGGCACCTATCCGTTGGCGTACCCGTGGTGATAGGCGTATCCGCTGTCGCCCCGGTCGTCCTACTCCGTGTGCATCTACTACAAGGCGCGATACAAAAAACGCCTCAGGAGCCTTCCGGTCATTCTCCGGTATCCGGCCCGGCCGAAGGCTCCGCAGCCCCGGAGAAGGCCATACAGCGGGTTCCTGACCCCATGCCTGCGGCGGCGGCGCCTTCTGTGACAACAATTGTTGACACCGCGTACGCAATTCCGGTGCATCCCACTGCATCCCGCGCTGATAGCGCAGACGAGTTGCTTGATAGGGCACGCCTACTCGACGCGGCCACGCGCGAACGGACGGGTAGGCCCGCGAGTATCGCCCTACTCCGGCGCGAGCTGCAAATAGGCCAGCCGCGCGCACAGGCTATCCGAGACCTACTCAGAGGAGACTAACCATGCTGCTTATCTACTCACCCGCTGATAGCGATGTAGAGCGCCACGATATCGACAAGCTGACTGCCGTAGAGGCCGGAGCCGTAGAAAGCGCTCTGGAGCTTCCGTGGGCCACCGTGGAGGACAACCTTCGGGAGAACGCCCCCATGGCTATGCTCGCCGTCCTGTGGGTTTTCCGCAAGCGGCAGGAGCCTACGCTTCGCTTCGCCGGTTTCGATGTCCCCGACTTCCGGGGCAGCCTGCGTGTGGCCTTCTCTGCTGACGAGGTTGTCGACCTGGTCATTGAGATGGACCAGTCAGTTCCCGAGGGGCACCCGGAGCGTGAGGCCGCTTTCCGCCATCTTCGCCGGCTGGCCGCTGATGAGTCCGACGTAGACACCGCGCTTGAGGGTGTTGGGGGAAAAGACACCTCGTCGTCTCCGGCGGCATAGAAACACAGCGCGAACAGTACATTTGGTTGTTCGCGAATCTGCTCAACGTATCCCCAGTGGAGTTCGACCAACTGAGCCTTTCCCGCTTTCAGTCTGGCGTTCGCTGGATTGACAAGCACCTCAAAGAGTTGCGGAAGGGCCAGTAATGGCAGACCAGCGGATGACCTTTACGCTCACAGGGCGTGACAGGCTGTCGCCTGCGCTTAGCTCTGCCGGGCGTAGTGCCGATCAGCTTAGCCGCGATTTGCGGGACGTCAGTGACAGCGGCGATGCTCTGGGCCGCAGCTCGCAGCGTAACGGCGCGTCTATCGGCGGATTCATGCGAATACTCGGCAGCGTTGCCGGGGCCGCCGCATCCGCCGGTACGTCGCTGGGCGGTGGCGCGGCCGGTGCGAAAGCCTTCGGCGCGGCTGTCGCCGTGACAGCCCTGCCTGCCCTTGGCGCCCTCGTGCCCATGCTGGCAGGTGCCGCCGTGGTTGCAGGCGCCGCCAAGCTGGCATTCAGCGGCGTAGGCGAAGCCGTGGCCCTAGCGGGCAAAGACAGCAAGGCTTACGCCGAAAAGCTCGACGCCATGAGCGGGCCACAGAGGAACTTCACAAAGGCGCTCGTTGGCGCCAAGAAGGAACTCAGCGGCGTTGGCGAGGAAGTGCGCCGAATAGCACTGCCCCCGCTCACGAAAGCGATAAGGGAATCCGGGCCGGCGCTTCGAGCTTTCCGGGGCGGCCTCAAGGATGGCGCCGGAGTTATCGGGGACTTCGGGCGTGAATTCGGGAAGGTGCTTAGCGACAAGAGTTTCGGCGATGTGCTGCGGCGAAACTTCCGCCTTGGCACCGACTTTTTTAGCGGCCTTGCCCGTCCGGTCGCCACCTTCACGCGCAGCCTTTTCGAGTTCGGCGCTGCGAGCAAGCCAACGCTCGACGCCTTTCAAGAGGGTATATCCGGCCTGCTGAGTAAGGGAATTCCCGGATTCTTCGACGGACTCAAATCCGGAATCAAGGGTTCGGCCGCGATGTTCCGCGGCTTGTTCTCCGCTGTCAATGACGTTCTTCCCGCCATAGGCGAACTCGTCGGGGCTATCGCCGAATCCCTAGGCCCTGCCCTTGGCAAGATCATGCGCACGGCGGGTAAAACCGGCGCTGGTGCTTTCCGGGGCCTTGCCGGTGCGGTCCGCTACATGCGCCCACTGTTCGAGGAGATGGCCGGCGCTGTGCGGATTGCGCATGTGGTTCTGCGCACCGCTGGCACGATCGCTAAGCAGGTCGGCGGCGTTTTGATTCGTAGCCTTTGGCCTAGCTTCGGCAAGGCGAAAGACGCAGTCGGCCCGCTGCAAACGCTCGCAAACTGGTTGGATCGTAACAAGGATGCGGTGGATGAGTTCGCGCTGCGTGCGAGCAATGCCATCATTGACTTCGTAGCTGCCGTGATCAGCAATATCCCCGGCATCATTGGTGCCATACGCGATATGTCGAACGCTGTGCTTACCGGGTTCGACGGCATCGTTTCCGGTGCGGCCAAATCCTTTGGCTGGGTGCCTGGCGTTGGCGATAAGCTCAAGGACGCGAACGAGTCCTTCGACCGCTTCAAGAACGGCTTTATCGGCGGCCTTGACGCCGCTGAGCAGAAGTCGCAGGAGTTCGCCGACCGGGTTATCCCACGGCTCGAAGGTAACAAGCTCCGGCTGAACAAGCAGGAGTGGGACCGGAAGCTACGCGACGCACAGCGGCGAGTCGATAACCTCAAGCAGAAGAAGAAGACTGCCGTTGGCGCTGACAAGCGCGAGCTTGACCGGAAGATACGCGATGCGCAGGCGCGCGTGAATGCCCTCAAGCAGACGCGCCCGCCGTCGCTTTCGGCTAACGCCAGTCCGCTGCACAATGCTGTTCGCGCTGCGCGGGCGGCGATTGACAGTATCCGAAGCAAGACGATCACGATTACGGCGATCGTTCGCCGCGCCGGTGATCTGGCGATGGGCCTGTTCCCCGGACGTGCGCATGGCGGCCTGGTGCCTGCCTACGCCGGCGGTGGCGCCATGCAGGCGTTTCCCTACGGCGGACAAGTCCGCGGGCCCGGTACGTCTACGTCTGACAGCATCCGGGGAATCTTCAGCCGTGGCGTGGCCGACGTGTCCAGCGGTGAGTACGTCATACAGGCGTCGGCTGTCCGCCGGTACGGGGTTGGCCTGATGGATGCCATCAACAACATGCAGTTTGCGCGCAGCGCCGCCGTGCCGCTTACCGCTGGGGCTGCTGCCGCCGCGCCCGCTCCCAGCGTGACGCACAGCCCGACGTACAACATCTATCCTCAGCGCGCGGACTTCACCACTCAGCAGCTAGAGGCTATGCAGCGCCGGTTGGACCTACAGCACCGCGTCCGCCGTCCGCGCTGAAAAGACTAGGCCCGGGAATCCACACGGATTCCCGGGCCTTTCCTGTCTCTACGGGCGTTCGCCGCGTGCTTCTGCGACGTGGATCATGTCCATCAGGCATTCGCGGAGCCTGTCCACCAGGAACGCCGCTTCCTCTCCGCTCTGGATCAACTCCGCGGCGCTCCCGCTCAGCTCGTGCACGGCACGTGCATTGCGGATTGCTTCCGCTTCCATCTCGTCCGCCGCGCGGTGCAGCAAGCCGTCAGGCGGCCCGCTGATGTAGGCCCTACGTCCGTCCTCCGGGAACGGCAGGCGGCGCTTCACCGTGCCACCGCCGCGAGAGCCACGATCCCGGCCAGTAGCGCGATGTACGCCAGCGTGAAGGCGATGCTCGCGACGGTCCCTCTGTGCTGTCTCGGTAGTCTGTGCATGTCGGCACGTCCTCTCGTGTCCGGCCACAGCCCCGGGGCGCCTTCACCGCGTCGCCGGGGCACTTCGCTGTCAAGAGTACGGCAGGCGCGCTAGGCATGCTATGTCTCGCGTGGAATGGCAGGCGCACCGATCATGCTTGCTATGGATTTCGAACCGGGTATCCCGCGATGGCGACAGGTGGCCGAAGTGCTGCGCGCCCGCATCGCTGATGGCACCTACCCGCCGGGATCCCGCGTACCGTCCGTGGTCGCGCTGACAGAAGAGTTTGGTGTCGCCCAGGCGACGGCACAGAAGGCGTTGCGGTCGCTGCGGGAGGACGGCTTGACGTTCACGGAACCGGGTATCGGCTCGACGGTGGCACGTCGCTGAGTGCATCGTAGCTGGTCAGCGCCACTTTCTGTGTGATGTAGGTTGCGTCATCTTGCCAGCGCGAACTGCAGGGTGTGGACGCCGCGATGGCGGCGGGCCTGGAACAGCGGCCGCCAGCAGGCCGGCGGCCGGCGGCCCGCCGCGGCGTCGTCCACCGCGGCGAGGAACCGGCCGGCGCGGGCCGCCGCCAGCCCGGCGGCCGCGGCGCGGTCGGCGAAGCCCCCGGCCGCCAGCCGCAGCCGCACCTCGTCGGTCACCGCCAGATAGACCGACGCGAAGACCGCCACCCCGTCGCGCGGGGGCAGCCCGCCGGCCAGCCCGCGCATCCGCTCGGCGGCGGCGTCGAGGGCGCCGGCGGCCCGCTCCTGCACTGACGTCATGGCCGCCACCCTGTCAGCCGCGGTGCGGCGCGGCCATCACCCGCCCGGGCGAGGCCCCGAGCGCCCCTCGTACGGGTGGTGCCCGGCGCCCGGCGCCCGGCCGCCCCCGCCGGGACCCGGCGGGGGTGAGGCAGCCCACAGCATCCGCCGGGTTGACCGGTCCCCGGGCGTGGCAGACTGAAGGCGTACCAGTGACGTACGCGCACTCCGGGGTCGGTGAAAGTCCGAACCGGCGGTGAAAGTCCGCGACCCGGCCGCTGCCAGCGGCCGGTTGACCAGGTGGAATTCCTGGACCGACGGTGAAAGTCCGGATGGGAGGCAGTGCGCGGCGGGATGCCACAGGTGCGCCGCCGACGGCGGCCCGTCCCTTGCGGGCGGTCCCCGCGCCCTCCGGCCGGCGCCCCGGTGACTGCGTTCCGTGACTGTCGTGAAGACAGGCCCCGGAGTCCGTGCCCGAGGAGGCAGGAGGACCCGGTGGCCACCGCAGCCGAAGCCCAGGCCATGCGCCGCGCCATCGCGCTGGCCGCCCGCGCGCTCGGCGACACCAGCCCCAACCCCGTCGTCGGCTGCGTGATCCTCGACGCCGCCGGGTTCCCCGCAGGCGAGGGCCACCACGCCTGCGCCGGCGGCCCGCACGCCGAGGTCGCCGCCCTCGCGGACGCGGGGGAGCGGGCCCGCGGCGGCACCGCCGTCGTCACCCTGGAACCCTGCAGCCACACCGGCCGCACCGGGCCCTGCGTGCGCGCCCTCGCCGAGGCCGGCGTCGCCCGCGTCGTGTACGCCGTCGCCGACCCCACCCCCTCCGCCGGCTGCCTGGCCGCCGCACTCGACGCCGCGGGCATCGAGGCCGAGGGCGGCCTGCTCGCCGACGAGGCCGCCGCCGGGAACGAGCCGTGGCTGACCTCCGTGCTCCGCGGCCGCCCCTACGTGCTGTGGAAGTACGCCGCCACCCTCGACGGCCGCAGCGCCGCCGCCGACGGCACCAGCCGCTGGATCACCTCGCCCGCCGCCCGCGCCGACGGCCACCGGCTGCGCGCCGACGCCGACGCCGTCGTCTTCGGCTCCGGCACCGTACGGGCCGACGACCCGCAGCTCGCCGTCCGCGGACCCCGCGCCGAGGCCGGCGTCACCCAGCCGCTGCGCGTGGTCGCCGACTCCGGGGGCACCGCCCTCGCCCCCGGCGCCCGGCTGCTCG
>NZ_BAAAPF010000327.1:0-7650 GCF_039531005.1 Streptomyces synnematoformans | reverse complement strand
GGCGGCCCGTGGCTCGCCGCCCTCGTCTACCCGCCGGGCCGGCGACGTGGTGCCGTCCGCCACCGGTTCCGCGCCGCCCGCGGCCGCCCCGGGCACCGGCGCCGGCAGGTCGACACCCGCGGTGCGGGCGCGGCCGGCCAGCTTCGCCACCAGCGACAGCGCCGGCTGCGCCAGCGGGACGCCCTCGGTGACCGACGTACGGCTCTTCTCCGCGGCCTTCTCGCGCAGCCAGTGCGCCTTGACGTCCGCCGGGGTCTCGGCGACGGCGTCGCCGAAGACGTGCGGGTGGCGGCGGACGAGCTTCTCCACGAGGGTGCCCGCGACGTCGTCGACCGAATACGGCTCGTCCGGGTCCTCCTCGGCGATCCGCGCGTGGAAGACGACCTGCAGCAGCACGTCCCCCAGCTCCTCGCGGACGGCGTCCGTGTCCCCCGACTCGATCGCCTCGACCAGCTCGTACGCCTCCTCCAGGCCGTACTTCACCAGCCCCTCGCTCGTCTGCCCGCCGCTCCAGGGGCAGGCGCACCGGATCCGGTCCATCACCTGCACCACGTCGACCAGCCGCGCCCCCGGGACGTCGTACGAGCCGGGCAGCAGCTCCAGCGACGGCATCTCCACCCGCCCCGAGCCCGCGAGCCGCGCCAGGTCGTCGGTCAGCCGCGGCTCGCCGTCCGCCCCGGCGACCACGACGACGTCGGCGCCCGCGGCGCAGGCGTCGACCAGCTCGCGCGCATCGGGCTCGGCGGTCTCCACGGGCACGCCCGCATCGCGCAGATACGGCAGCTGCGGGTGCGCGGCGTCGGCGCACAGCACCCGGTCGGCGCCGCGCAGCGCCTCCCACGCGGGCCAGGACAGCAGCCCGGGGGCGATGCGGTGGGTGGTGGTCAACAGGATGATGCGGCCGGTCACGTCCCCGACCGTAACCGACGCCGCCGACAGCGCCGTACCGGCCGCCCCGGCACGATCCTGCTACGCGGCGCGCCGCCCGCTCACTGCTGGGGCGCGATGCCGCCCTCCGGGTCGGCGCCGGCCTGCTTGATCCACGGGGTGTCGGACTGCGCCAGCCGCACCTGCTCGTTGTCCCACTTGCCGTACCGCGGGCTGACGTCGATGCCCAGGTCCTCCGACGCCTTGATGAGCACCTGCCCGAGCCGCGCCTGGCCCTCCTGCGTCTGCGTGTCGATGCCCAGCTTGGCCACGACCCCCTGCACCATCAGCTGCTGCTCGTAGTGCGCGTTCAGGGCCTCGGGCGGGATGCTGTACTGCTGCAGGTACATCGCCTGGAGCTGCTTCTCGCCGCCCACAGAGCCCGCCTCGGCCCGGCGCGTGCGCTGCACGTCGCCGCGGCGGACCGTCACGTCGTGGTTCTCCGCGGCCTGCTCGATGACCCGGCCCTGGAGCATGGAGTTCAGCGTGTCCACGCTCAGGTCGCCGCTCTGGGCGATCATCTCGTCGGCCTGGTCGCTGGCGTTCTGCGCGTCGCGCACCTCCTCGACCCGGTTCTGCAGCTGCGAGACGGTGATGCGCTCGTCGTCGCCGAGCACGGCCGCCGCTCCCGCGCGCGGCTCGCCGCCGCACGAGGTGAGCAGCGGCACGGCCCCGATGAGCGCGGCGGTGGTTACGGCGAGCGCGGTCCTGCGCATGGCGGCCTCCTGGGCGGCTTTCCTGCGGCGGCGTGCCACTTCGTGATACGGATCACGATCTTATGCAAGGGACGCCCGGCGCCACCACTGCTCAGGCGTGACTTGTCTGTTCGGCCGTCATTCATGTTCCGTACACCGCGGCACAAGAAGGTTCGGCAGTGACCGTATCCGACGTGCCGACGCAGCCGGCAGCCGCCTCCGCCTCCCCGCCGCAGCGCGCCGGCTTACACGTCCCCGCGGCGCCGTCCCGGCGGCCCGGCCACCGCTACGACGTGGACCTCATCCGGCTGTTGTGTGCCTGCGGCGTCATCCTGGGGCACACCGGCTCGGAGTTCATCAGCGCCGTGGGCCGGCAGGAGGCGGGCGGCGCCGCCGCGTACTGGGCGGGGATGACCGCCGACGCGGTCAGCCGGTTCGCCGTCCCCATGTACTTCGCGATCGCCGGCTGGGCCGTCCTCGCCGGCGCGCCGCCGCGCGACGGGCGGCGGCTCGCGCGGCGCATGGTGCGCATCGTCGTCCCCATGGGCGTCTGGACGGCCGTCTACCTGCTGTGGGGGCGGCTGCGGGAGACAAACGAGGATCCCCTGCGGGACCTGGCCGTGGACGCCGCGTTCGCGACCGTACGCCCCGCCTACCACCTCTGGTACCTGTACGCCTACGTGCCCGTCGTCCTCCTCCTCGGCTTCGTCGTCCTGCTGCGCGCCGGCCGGCGGCCGTGGTGGCTCGGCGCGGTGCTCCTCGGCTTCGCGCTCGGCCCCGGCCTGCTGGCCGACGCGGGGCGGGCGACGGGCTGGGGGACGCCGTCGTTCGGCTGGGGCTTCGGCGTATACGCGCTCGTGTACGCGGCCGGAGGCGCCCTGCTGTTCTCGCTGCACCCGCGCGGCGGGCGGGGCTTCCGGGCGCTGTGGCTGGGCGTGGCGGCGGCGGCGATGCTCGGCGTGCTGGTCTACCAGACGCAGGTGAGCTACGTGATCCCCAACGCCCACGTGCTGGTCGCGGTGTTCACCGGCGCGGTGCTGCTGGCGCTGACCCGGGTGCGGGTACCGGAGCGGTGGCGCCCGCGCGTGCGGCGGGCCGCGGGGGCGGCGTTCGGGGCGTACCTGGTGCACCTGATGGTGATACAGGCGCTGGCCGAGCCGGTGGTGTCGGCGGATCTGGGCGGCGCGGAGGCGGCGGTGCTGACAGCGGGGATCTGGGCGGCGAGCGTGGTGCTGTCGTTCGGCGCGGCGCTGCTGTGGCAACGGCTGGGCCTGCGGCGGGTGCTGGGGTAGCCGGCGCGGTACGCCGCGGGCCCCGGCGGGGGCCCGGCCCCGTACCGGCGTGCCCGTACCGCCCCGCTACTTCGTCAGCGCCCTGCGCACCTTCCCCAGCGCCCTGCGGGCGTTCGGCACCCGGCCGAGGTTGCCGCCGGGCAGCCCCAGCGCGGTCAGCCGTTTGCGCTTGAAGTACCGGCGCGTGCCGGCGTCCAGGTGCACCGCCAGCCACTCCTGCGCGGGTGCGCGCAGCCGCGCGTGGTTGTCGGCCTGCATGCAGTACCCCACCGCCGTGAGCAGCCCGGCGAGCTGGGCGGTGTCCCGCGCCGGGCTGCTCGCGGCGGGGGTGCCGCCCAGCTCCGGCACGATCGAGTCCACGATGGTGACGGGGATCCGGTTGCTGTTCTGGTACGGGGTGAGCCGCTCCAGGAGCGTCTCGGTGCCGACCCGGGCGACGGGGATGCCGTAGCAGGTGGCGGCGGTGAGCATCGCCGTGGAGAAGCAGCCGACGACGAGCCGCGGGCGCAGCGTGCCGTACAGCGCCTCGGCGAGCATCGGCTCCTCCTGCACCGTCAGCGCGACGCCCGCGTCCGCGGCGGCCTTCTGCAGCACCGTGGAGTAGCGGGCGGGGGCCGTGGGATGCGGCTTGAAGAGGACCGAGGTGTGGCCGGCCGCGGCGGCGCCGCGCAGCATCCGCTCGTGCAGCGCCTCTTCTTCGGCCTGGGTGAGGATGTTGAGCGCGGCGAGGTACTGGCCGAGGAGCACGGCGGTCGGCGCGCCGTCGCCGTCGTGCGCGCGTTGGCCCTCGCGCTCGCCGTCGGCCGCCTCCGCGGGCAGGCCGGGCGCGGCGGCGGAGACCTCGTCCAGGACCGCGCGGAACGCCTCGTTCGGCACCACCTCGGCCGGCACCCCGTACTCGGTGAGCAGCAGCGGCGTCAGGCCCGGCACCAGGTCCAGGTGCAGCAGCCGCTGCACCCGGCAGGCCACGTGCTGCGGCAGCCGCTCGCGGGTCGGGCCGTAGCTCATCAGCCCGTCCGCGTACACGTGCACGTCGGCGTCGGCGAAGATCGCGACGAGCGCCTTGGCGGGCGGCGCGGTCACCGACTCGACCACCAGGTCCAACGGCCCGTCGCCGAGGTCCCAGGCGCCGCGCAGCAGCCGCTGCAGCAGCGGCACGTCGGGGCCCCTGGGGTGCCAGGCGGCGGGGTGGTGCGGGCGGAACTCGTGGTTGTAGTCCAGCACTTCGTCGAAGCGGGCGGCGACCGGGCTCCAGCCGTGCATCTCCGGCAGCTGGGTCGCGGTCTCGGGCACGGCCGCGTTGTTGGCGACGAGCAGGATGCGCCGGGCCCCGGCCCGCGGTCCGAACTGCCCGGCGTCCAGCGCGGCGGCGAGCGTCGCCGCCCCGTACAGCGTGGAGACCTCGAAGATCTGGGTGCGGTGCTCGTGCACGACTCAGGCGACCCTTTCCGGCTTACCCGTGCTGTCCTGCCTTGCCGGCCTGGCCGGCTTCCCCCGTCCCGACGCGCGCAGCTGCCGCAGCATCCGGCCGCGCTGGTCGTCCATGCCGCGCAGCGTCTCCTCCAGCACGTCCTGCGGCATGCGGCGCAGCGCCTCGGCGGAGGCGCGCTCCAGGCGCCGGGCGAGGCCGGGCTCCAGCCTGTCGGAGTTGCCGCGGTGGAAGGCGATGAGCGCGCAGTAGGTGCGTACGGCCTTGGGGAGGAAGCGGTCGGCCTCGGGGTGGTCGGTGACGGCCCGGAGCATCGCGTCGTGCGCGGGGATGAAGTCGAGCTGGCGGTCGTCGCTGATCTGCGTCAGCGAGGTCTTCACACCGCGCCGGTAGAAGACGCCGAGCAGGCCGGTGACGGCGAAGGTCTCCGCGGTCAGGTGCAGCGTCCACGTCCACAGCCGGTCCTCGGCGGTGCGCAGGTCGTCGGCGAAGCGCCGGGCGCCGTCCTGGAACAGGCGGCGGTGGTATATGCCGGCCCAGACGAAGGGGTAGTCGACCATCGTTTCGAGATTGGCCTGACCGATGCCCTCGCGGGCCTTGAGTATCGTGTCGCGGCGGCGGGCGGGGGCGCGGCGTACGACGCGGTCGCGGCCGTTGGACTGGACGTGGTCGGTGCGGACGAAGTCGGTGCCATAGCGGTCCATGGCGGCGACGAGGTCGTCCAGGTAGCCGGGCGCGTACCAGTCGTCGCCGTCGAGGAACGTCAGGTAGTCGCCGCGGGCGGCGTCGATGCCGCTGTTGCGGGCGCGGGCGATGCCCTGGTTGGTGTCGTGCCGGATCACGCGCGCGCCGGGCAGCGTACGCGCCGCCCGGTCGACGATCTGCGGGGTGGCGTCCGTCGAGCAGTCGTCGACCAGGATGAACTCGCGGTCGGGTCTGGCGTTGCGGGCCAGACTGCGCAGAGTGTCCTGGGCGAAGTCCTGCACGTTGTGAAAGGGCACGATGACTGACAGCTTGGGCACTTCGCAAGGTTAGAAGGGCAATCGTTTAAACGGTTGCCGCGCAGAAGTCCAGCGGGTGAATTCTCGGTGCCGGCCATGGAAACGCGCGTGGCGGCGGGCGCGCTCGGCCCGCTGCGCCTCGGCCGGTGGCGGGTCCGGGGTCCGGCGGTCAGGCCGGGCGGGCGCCGGTGGCGGCGACGAGGTCCGCGAGCGAGTCGCGGGTGAGGGCCAGGCGGTCGATCTCCCGGTCCACCCCGCGCAGCTGCTCCATCAGCAGCGGGGTCAGACACGGCTCGATCTCCGCGTCGCTGCCGCAGACGCAGTCGAGGATCTCGCCGATGATGCGCGTGGACAGGCCGGCGTCGAGGAACCGGCGGATGCGGCGCACGGTCTGCGGTGCCTCCGGGCCGTAGAACCGGTGTCCGCCCGGGGTGCGCTCCGAGGCGAGCAGCCCCTGCTCCTCGTAGTAGCGCAGCAGGCGCACGCTCACGCCGGTCCGTGCCGACAGCTCGCCGATCTTCATGGCATCCCCGTATCCGCTGTGACCCTCCTCACAGCCGCTTGAATCTCACATCCATGTGAGTTCGTAGCGTACCCAGCATGCCGAACACCACGTACGACACGACAATCGAACCCGACTTCCGCATCGGCGGCGACCTGGAGGTCCGCCGGATCGGATACGGCGCCATGCGGCTCGCCGACGGACCGGACGCTCCCGGCGGCACCCAGGCGCCCGTCTGGACCGCGCCCGACGACCGGGCGGCGGCGATCGCGCTCCTGCGCGCGGCAGTCGACCTCGGCGTGAACCTGATCGACACGGCGGACGCCTACGCGCTCGGCGCGGGCGAGGAGCTGATCGCCGAGGCCCTGCGGCCGCGCCGGGCCGAGCTGGTGATCGCCACGAAGGTCGGGATGGCGCGGCCCTCGGCCACCGAGTGGGTGCCGCTGGGCCACCCCGCCTATCTGCGCCAGCAGGCCGAGTTGAGCCTGCGCAGGCTGCGTACCGACCGGATCGACCTGCTCTACCTGCACCGCATCGACCCGGACGTCCCCGTGGCCGAACAGGTCGGAGCCCTCGCCCGGCTGCAGCAGGAGGGCAAGGTGCGCCACATCGGCCTGTCCGAGGTGACGGTCGCGCAGCTGGCGGAGGCCGAGCGGACCGCACCGATCGCGGCCGTGCAGAACATGTACAACCTGACGGCCCGCGACCACGAGGAGGTCGTGACGCACACGGCGGCCAGGGGCACCGCGTTCGTGCCGTTCTTCCCGATCGCGGTCGGCACCCACGCCCGCCGGGACGGTCCGCTGGCCGAGGTCGCGGCGCAACTCGGCGCCACCCCGGCGCAGACCGCCCTGGCGTGGCTCCTGCACCGCGCCCCCCACGTGCTGCCGATCCCGGGCACCACGTCGGCCGCGCACCTCGCCGAGAACGTCCGCGCCCTGGAACTGCGGCTGACCGACGAGCAGTTCACGCACCTCGGGAACGCCGCGGCGGGCACGTCCTAGCCGGGGGGTCAGCTGCGGCACCGGCGCCGCATCGCGTCCTTGTCCGCCGCCGTCACCGGCAGCTCGTACTTCAGCGCGACCTGCGCGAACCGGACGCCGTAGGCGCAGCGCACCCGCCGGTTCGGCGGCAGCCACGCCGCCGGCCCCGAGTCGCCCTTCGCGGCGTTCGCGTCCCCGTCGACGGCCAGCAGGTTCAGCGGATCGTTCGCGAACTTCTCGCGCTCGTCCTCCGGCCACCGCGCGGCGCCCATCCGCCAGGCGTACGACAACGGCACCACGTGGTCTATCTGCACCTCCATCGAGGAGGAGGGCCCGCGCTCGAAGTCGATGTCCCGGCCGGCGTACGGGTCCGCCAGCTCCATGGCCCCCACCACGCAGTCGTCGCCGCTCCGGAGCCGTATGGCACGCCCGTCCCGGCGCAGGAGGTCGTTTCGGGTGTCGCACCCGTTCCCCGCGAGCGGCACGCCGTCGGCCGTGTCCATCCAGGCGTAGCCGAACTCGTCGCGGTCGTAGCCGGTGCCGGGGCCGCGGCCCCGGGTGGCGAGGCGGTCGATGACGCGCAGGGCGGCCTCGCGGTCGGGGGCGGAGGTGAGGGGTGCGAGGCCGGGGGCGGTGCCGTCGGGGTTGTCGAGGGGGGAGGCGGCGCGGCCGGAAGCGGGGTCGGCGGGGGCGGTGTCCGACGGGGGGTCGTCCGCCGGGTCCGGTACGGCGTCGCAGCCGGCGGTCAGCGCCACGGCCGCGGCGAAGGCGGCGGCTCCGGTGGCTCGGGCGGCTCCGGCGGCTCCGGCGGCGGGCGCGGC
>NZ_BAAAPF010000326.1:0-7707 GCF_039531005.1 Streptomyces synnematoformans | reverse complement strand
TCGGCGAGGACGCCGGGCTGGTGGGGGCCGCCGCGGCCGTCGGAGGGGCTGCCGGCTGACGCCCGGCGGCGCCGGGGCGCCCCCGCCGGCCGCTGGATCCGCCGCCTGTCCCGCCCGCCCGTCTGTCCCGTCCCCGGCACAGGCGAGCCCGGCCCCGGGGTGCGGTCCTCGGGACCGGGCTCCGGCGGCCGTCGGCCGAACCCTCGACGGCGACGGCCGCCCGCTACCGGCACGGCCGGGCGCGCACCAGATCCGCAGGCCCCGCCCGGCCTCACCGTATCCGCACACCGCGGCCCGCGTCACCGGGAAAACCGGCGCCGCTCCGCCCCGTCCCACTCCTCGGTCAGGCGCGTCACGTCCTCCGTCGCCGACGGGCCGCGCCCGCATCGTGCAAGCGGCATGCAGGAAGCGCGTCGGGCTTCGGAGGGAGGGACCCGGTGAGCGGCAACACCCCTGAGCCGCCCACCGGGTGCTCGCGGGCCCGGCGCCGGGCGTCAGGCGTTCCGCACCAGCCGCATGTACGTCGTCCAGTTCCAGTTCGGGCCGGGGTCGGTGTGGGTGGCGCCGGGGACCTCGTTGTGGCCGATGATGTGGGCGCGGGTGCGCGGGATGCCGTAGCGGTCGCAGATCGCCGCGGTCAGCTGCGCGGACCGCCGGTACATCACGTCCGTGAACCAGGCCGGCTGGTCCACCCAGCCCTCGTGCTCGATGCCGATGCTGCGGGTGTTGTAGTCCCAGTTCCCGGCGTGCCAGGCGATGTCCTTCTCGCGGACGAGCTGCCCGATGTAGCCGTCCGCCGAGGCGATGAGGTAGTGCGAGGACACGTTGCGGCCGGGGTCCTGGAAGATGTCCACCGCGTCCTGGAAGTACTCCTGGGTCACGTGCACGACCACGAAGTCCACCGGGTACAGGGTCGGGCGGCCGGAGAGCGTGTAGTTGGAGGGGTCGGCCGGTATCCAGTGCGTCGGCGGGTACTGCGCCGCGTGCGCGGGGGAGGCGGCGAGGCCGCCGAGGCCGGCCGCGGCGGCGGTGGCGGCGGCGCCCTGGAGCAGTCGCCTGCGGGGGAGGTTCGCGAAGTCCATGGGGCTCCTGACAGCGGAGGGACATTTGCGCGTACATGACAGTTCGAAACCCATCATGAGGACCTGACGCGCCCCTGCCAAGACACGGCCGGATCTGCCAATGGGCGGACCAAAGGCGGAGGTCGGAGCGGGGTGGGGCGCACCGGCGGCCCGGTGCGCCCGGGTCAGCCGGCGGCCACCGTGCCCGGCGCCTCCATGACGGCGTCGACCACGCTCAACGCCGCCCCCAGCAGCGGCCCCTCGGCGCCGAGCGCCGAGACGGTCAGCCGTACGGTACGGGCCGGGTCGGCGACCCGGCGGCCCAGCTCGCGCTCGACGGCGGGCACCACCCACGGCGCGAGACCGGCGTGCGCGCCGCCCAGCACGACGGCCTCCGGGTCGAGCACGTTCACCGTGCCGGCGATCGCGACGCCCAGCGCGCCGCCCGCCTCCCGCAGCGCCGCCCGCACCAGCGCGTCCCCGCCGGCGGCGCGGGCGGACAGCATGGCGATCCGCCCGCCCGGGCCCGGGTGTTCGGCACGGGCCCGCCCGGGGTCGATCCCGGAGGCCCGCAGCACGGCCTCCTCGCCGGCGTACTGCTCCAGGCACCCGCGCCCGCCGCAGACGCACGGCCGCCCCTGCGGGCGCACGGGCACGTGTCCCAGCTCGCCGGCGAACCCGTGCGCCCCGCGCAGCAGTTCGCCGTCCATGACGACGGCGGCGCCGATGCCGATCTCGGCGGAGACGTGCAGGAAGTGGCGCCCGGGACCGGGGCCGCTGGTGCCGTCCGCGCCGGTGCCCGTTCCCGACGTGCCGGTGCCGGTGCCCGCCGGCCCGGTCCCCGTCGCGGCCTCCCCGCCCCCGCCCGCACCGCGCGGCTCCGCCGGGCCGCCCGGGCCGGCGCTCCCGGCCAGGCGCTGTTCCGCCAGCGCCCCGAGGTTCGCCTCGTTGCCCACGCGGGCCGGCGGCGCGGAAGGCAGCAGCGGGCCGAGGTCGACGCCCTGCCAGCCGAGGTTCGGGGCCCGTACGACCGTCGACTCGTCGCGCGCGATCAGGCCCGGGACCGCCACCGTCAGCCCGGTCGGCGTCAGGCCCTCGCCCCGCACCTCGTCCGTGACCTGCTCGATCAGCCCGGCGAGCCGCGCCAGCACCGGCCCCGGCGGCCGGTCGCGGTTCGCCGCGTCGGCCGCGACCCGGGCCCGTATCCGGCCGCGCAGGTCCACCGCGCAGACCGCGAGGTGGTCCACGCCGATCTCGGCGCCGAGTCCGCACGGCCCGCGGTCGTTGAGCGCCAGCGCGCTGCCGGGCCGCCCCACCGTGCCCGGCCGGCCCGGGCCCAGCTCCACCAGCAGGCCCGCCCGCAGCAGCTCGTCGACGACGGCCGCGACCCCCGCCCGCGTCATGCCGATCCGCGCCGCCACGGCCGCGCGCGACAGCGGGCCCCCGGCGGCCACGGCGCGCAGCGCCAGGGACAGGTTCCGCTGCCGCAGGGCCTGCTGCGTGCGGGGAGACGGCGCCGACACGGGCGACTCCTTCATGGCGGTCCACGGCGGTGAACGGGGGCGGGCGACGAGCGGCGGTGGCGACCGTCACGCAGGTCCCGGGCACGACGACCCTACGGCCTGGCGCCCCGGTACCGGAGGATGGCCGACAGGGCCGACATCTGCAGTTGCGCGAACTACGCAGAAAATCTTGCGCAGACTGCTTGTTTCGCGCAGGTTACCCGTGCATGATGTGCGGGTCCGAACGGACGTCCACAGCAAAGTCGGAGGAGGATCGGCGTGGATCTTCAGCTCTTGGCGGCGCTCGTGCTCGGTATCGCCACGATCATCGTCATCGTGCTGCGCACCAGACTCGACGCCTTCGTCGCACTGCTCATCGCCTCACTGGTGACGGGCTTCGTCGCGGGCGCGCCCGCCACGGACATCCTCGATTCGATCACCGCCGGCTTCGGCTCGACGCTGGGCTCGATCGGCATCGTGATCGGCCTGGGCGTCGGCCTGGGCAAGATCCTGGAGGTCTCCGGCGCCGCGAACGCGCTGGCCAGGGCGTTCGTCCGGGCCTTCGGCAAGGGCCGGGAGCCCTGGGCGATGGGCACGACCGGCGCGGTCGTCTCGATCCCGGTGTTCTGCGACTCCGGCTACGTGATCATGAACCCGCTCGCCCGCTCCATAGCCCGCGTCAAGCGCGCCGGCTACGTGACGCTCGCGCTCGCGCTGGGCTGCGGCATGACCCTCACCCACCACCTGGTGCCGCCGACGCCCGGCCCGCTCGGCGTGGCCGGCATCCTCGACGCCGAGCTGGGCGCGCTGGTGCTGGCGGGCCTGACCTTCGCCATCGCGCTGCTGCCCGTCGTCGTCGGCTACGCGCGCTGGATCGGGCCGAAGCTGGAGAGCGAGGTGTCCGACGAGGTCCGCGAGGCCGTCTACGGCCCGGGCGCGGCCCGTACCGCCACGGTCACCGCCGGCTCCGCACCGGGGTCCGCGGGGGCGCCGGCCGACCTGGCCAAGACCGACGAGGAGCCCGCGGACGACCTGGCGCCGGAGCACGACCCGGCCGCCGCCCTCGGCACCCCGCCGCCCGGCGAGAAGCCGCACCGGATGAGCCCCGGCCTCGCCGTGCTGCCGCTGCTGGTGCCGCTGCTGCTCATCGTCGCCAACACGGTGGCCACCGCCATCGACCAGGACCGCCAGGGCGCGGTCGGCTCCGACGACTACGAGCCCTCGGCCCTGCCGAAGGCCCTGGCCTTCATCGGCAGCCCCGTCGTGGCGCTGCTGATCGGCATCGTGCTCGCGGTGTACGTGCTGCTGCCCCGCTGGACGACCCGCAGCCAGGTCGGCGGCTGGCTCTCCGAGGCCGCCGCGTCCGCCGGGCTCATCATCCTCATCACCGGCGCGGGCGGCGCGCTCGGCCAGGTGCTGCGCGACACCGGCGTGGGCGACGAGCTGGCCGAGGCCATCTCGTCCTGGAACCTGCCCGGCGTGCTGGTGCCGTTCCTCATCGCCACCCTGGTACGGGTCGCGCAGGGCTCCGGGACGGTGGCGATGATCACCGCCGCGTCCGTCACCGCGCCGCTCGTCGACGGACTCGGGATCTCCGCGCTGCTCGCCGCGCTGGCCTGCTGCGCCGGCTCGATGGTCTTCAGCTACTTCAACGACTCCTACTTCTGGGTCGTCACCCGCTTCACCGGCCTCGACGGCATCGCGGCCATCCGCGGCTGGTCGGGCATCACCACGGCCGTGTGGCTCGGCTCGCTGCCGCTGCTGCTGATCGCGAGCACGTTCCTGTGAACGGGCCGGCGAGGGTCCGGCCGGCCGGCCGGCGAGCGGCGGTGCTGGTGGCCGCGGACGACCTGACGGGCGCGAACGCCACGGCGGCGGGCTTCGCCCGGGCCGGGCTGCGCGCGGTCACGGTCGGCGCCGACCAGGGACCGGACGTCCTCGCCGGCCTCGCGGAGCGGTTCGACGCGGTGGTGGTGAGCACCGACAGCCGGCACTGCCCGCCCGCGGAGGCGGCGCGGCGGGTGGCCGCGGCCGTCCGCGCCGGCTGGCCGGCCGAGCTGGTGAGCAACCGCGTCGACTCCACCCTCCGCGGGAACGTCGGCGCCTCCGCCGAGGCCCTGCTGCACGCCGTGCGCGCGGCCTCCGGCCGGCGGGCCGTGGCCCTGTGCGCCCCGGCCCACCCCGCGGCGGGCAGGCACACCGTCCAGGGCACCCAGCTGCTCGACGGCGTGCGGCTGGAGGAGACCGAGCTGGCCCGCGACCCGCGCTCGCCCGTGGCCACCTCCGACATCGCGGAGCTGCTGCGCCGCCAGGCGGACCTGCGGATCGCCCGCCTGCCGCTGTCGGCGGTCACCGCCGAGAGCGGCAGGCTCCGCGCCCACCTCGACAAGGCGATCGCCGACGGCGCCGAGGTGATCGTCGCCGACGCGCTGACCGTCGAGCACCTGGAGCGCACCGCCGCGGCGGCCGTCGCCGCCGGCGGCGACGGGATCGTGTGGACCGGCGTCGACTCCGGCCCCGGCTCGGTGGCGCTGGCCCGCGCGCTCGGCATCACCGGCCGCGCCGCCGGCGCCCCCGTGCTCGCCGTCTCCGGGTCCGCCACCGCGCTGACCCGCACCCAGCTCGCCCGGCTGCGGGCCGCGGAACCGGTGCGCGTCGTACGCCCCGTCACCGCACCCGGCTCGCCCGTCCCCGAGCCCGCCGCCACCGCCGAGGCTCTGGCGGCGGAGCTGGCCGCCGCCGGCCCCGGCGAGGTCGTGCTGCTCGCGACCGTGCTGGACGAGGCCGACGTCGTCGGGCTGGACCCCGCGGACGCGGCGCGGCTGCCGGCGGAGCTGGCCCGCACCGTCCGTACCGCCCTCGAACGGCAGCCCGTCGACGGCCTCTTCGCCACCGGCGGGGACGTGTCCGCCGCGCTCTTCGCCGCGCTGGGCGCCGCCGGGCTCGACGTCGAGGAGGAGCTGGAGCCGCTGGCGGTCGCCGGCAGCTTCGTCGGCGGCGACTGGGCCGGCCTGCCGGTCGTCACCAAGGGCGGCCTGATCGGCGACGCCGACACCACCGTCGTCTGCGTCGCCCACCTGCGCCGCGCGGCCGCCGCCGCCCGGCGGCACGTTCCGGCCGCCGGGAGGCGTTGACCCCGTGCACCCCGTCAACCCCCCGCACCCCGACAGGTCCGAGGAGTTCGGACCGCCCGCAGCACACCGGCCGGCGCAGCGCGCCGCCGCAGCACGAGGAGGAACCACCCATGACCCGCCCCGTCCGCCCCGTCCTCGCCGTCACCCTCGGCGACCCCGTCGGGATCGGCCCGGAGATCACGGCGCGCACCCTCGCCGAGGTCGCCGGGCAGACCGGGCACCCCGCGCACCACGGAATCGCCGTGGGCGACGCCGAGGCACTGCGCCGGGGCGCCCGCGCCGCCGGCCTGGACGTCGAGGTACGCGCCGTGAGCGGCTTCGACGCCGAGCCCGCGGGCGCCGGCGTCATCGACGTCTTCGACACCGGCGAACTCGGCGCCGACGTCCCCGAGTGGGGCAGGGTCGACGCCCGCGCCGGCCGCGCCGCCGTCACCGCCATCGAGGTCGCCACCCGGGCCGCGCTCGACGGCCGGGTCTCCGGGATCGTCACCGGCCCCATCAACAAGGAAGCGATCTGGCAGGCCGGCTCGAAGCACCTCGGCCACACCGAGATGCTCGGCGAGCTGACCGGCGTGACCCGCCAGGACACCATGTTCGTCGTGCGCAACACCGCGGCCGAGGGCCACCACCTGCGGATCTTCTTCACCACCCGGCACGTCGCGCTGCGCACCGCGCTCGACCAGATCACCGCGGAGCGCGTCGGCGACTCCATCCGCAAGGCCGTCACCGCGCTCCAGGTCTTCGGCACCGAGTCGCCCCGCCTGGCCGTCGCCGCGATCAACCCGCACGGCGGCGAGAACGGCGCGTTCGGCGACGAGGAGATCGTGCACATCGGCCCCGCCTGCGACGCGGCCCGCGCCGAGGGCCTCGACGTCAGCGGTCCCGTCCCCGCGGACTCGGTGTTCCACCAGGGCCTCGTCGGCCGGTACGACGGCGTGCTGTCCCACTTCCACGACCAGGGCCACATCCCCGCCAAGACCTACGACTTCGACGGCACCATCTCCGTCACCGTCGGCCTGCCGATCCTGCGCACCTCCGTCGACCACGGCACCGCCTTCGATATCGCGGGCACCGGCCGGGCCGATCACGGCACAATGCTCTCGGCGTATCTCGCGGGCGTGGACTACAGCCCGTTCGCGGAGCGGATCCGCCGGACGTACGGCTGACCTCCCGCCCGCCGCGGAGGACGTGACGCGGCGGACGGACCCGACAGACGGAGGCACGTGTGGCCCACCCGACGGCGCGACGCGGCACGCGCGAGCGGCACGAAGCCCTGCTGCGGCTGCTCCGCGAAGGCACCACGCAGGTGGAGGAGCTGGCCGCGGCGCTCGCCGTGTCGCCGTCCACCGTGCGGCGCGACCTGGGCCGGCTCACCGAGGGCGGCCGGGTGACGCGCACGTACGGCGGCGCGGTGGTGCCCGAGGCGTTCGCCGAGCGGCCGGTCGGGGAGAGCGCGCTGGTACGGCTGCACGCGAAGGCCGCGATCGCGGAGTCGGCGCTCGCGCTGGTGCCGGGCAGCGGCGCGGTGTTCGTCGACGCGGGTACGACGTGCGCGGCGCTCGCCCGGCAGCTGCTCGACGCCGACGCGCCCGCGGGCGGCAGCGTCGTCGTCACCCGCGGCCTGGAGACCGCGCAACTCCTCGCCGGGGCGCCGGACATCGACGTGGTGATGCTCGGCGGCAGCGTCCGGCCGCTGAGCCACGGCCTGGTCGGCCCGCTCACCGACCTCGCGCTGGACCGGCTGTCGTTCTCGGCGGCGTTCCTCGGCGCGGACGCGGTCGACCCCGAACGCGGCGTCGGCGAGCCGACGCTGGAGGAGACGGCGGTCAAGGAGCGCGTCGCCGCCCGGGCGCGCTCGATCGTGGTCCTGGCCGACGCCACGAAGCTGACGGTCGACGACGCACCGGCCTGGACCCGGCTGCCCCGCGGCTGGACGCTGGTCTTCGCCGCCGAGCCGCCGGACGACGTCCAGGGCCGCTGCGCGGCGGCGGGCGTGACGCTCGTCCGCGC
>NZ_BAAAPF010000325.1:0-7722 GCF_039531005.1 Streptomyces synnematoformans | reverse complement strand
CCGCCCGCTCGGGCCCCGGCCGCTCCGCCTCCGCCGCCGCGCCGCTGCCGCGCAGCCGCGACGACAGGTCCGCCGCGTCCGCCGGCCGGTCCTCCGGGACCTTCGCCAGCAGGTCCAGCACCACCCGCTCCAGCGGCTCCGGGATCTCCGGCCGGTGCGTGCGCAGCGGCTCGGGCGGCGTGTCCCGGTGACCCACGAGGACCGCCCAGGCGTCGTCCAGGTCGAACGGCGGGACGCCGGTGGCGAGTTCGTACAGGACGCACCCCAGCGAGTACAGGTCGCTGCGGTGGTCGATGCCCCCGCCGCCGGAGATCTGCTCGGGCGACATGTAGTGCGGGGTGCCCATGGCCATGCCGCCCGCGCCGGTGAGCCGGGAGGTGAAGCCGATGTCGTGGGCGAGGCGCGCGATGCCGAAGTCGAGGATCTTCACCGTGCCGTCGCCGAGCCGCATGATGTTGGCGGGCTTCAGGTCCCGGTGCACGACGCCCTGGTCGTGGGTGTAGGCGAGGGCCGCCGCGACCTGCTCGGCGATGTCGATGACCTCCCCGACGGGCAGCGGCCGGTGCCCGCCCGCCTCCAGCAGCTGGCTGAGGTTGCGGCCCTGCAGCAGCTCCATGACGAGGTACAGCACGCCGTCGTCCTCGCCGAAGTCGTGCACGACGGTGACGCCGCGGTGCTGCAGCAGCGCCGCGACCCGGGCCTCGCGCCGGAAGCGCTCCTGTATCGCCGTGGAGACCGGGTGTCCCTGGCGCTGCGGCCCGGCGGGCTTGAGGCACTTGACGGCGACGCGGCGGCCCAGCGACTCGTCACGGGCCTGCCAGACCTCGCCCATGCCGCCACGGCCCAGGAGTTCGAGAAGCCGGTAGCGGCCCTGGATCAGCCTGGTCTCCGCCATGTCCCCGTGCCGCCCCCGCCATCGCCGTCGCCGCCTGCAGCCTTCACCCGTAGCCGTTACCCGTGGCCTTATCCCCCGACTCGTCCAGTATGGCTGCCGCCCGCGCCAGCTTGGAAGGTGAGGGCCGCGATGCGGGACCGAGCCGCTCCATGGCCCTGAGTATGTTCTGCGGCGGCAGCCGCCAGCGCACCCCGTCGGGTACGGCGCGCAGGATGTTCGCCGTCGCGCGCAGCCTGCGGTCGACCACGGGGGCCGGGGGTGCGGGGCGGCCGTAGAGCCGGTGGGCGGCCTGCGGCAGCGTGCCGTACGCCAGCCCGGCGATCCGGCTCCAGAGCAGGTTGCGGGCGGGGACGAGGAACGGGCCCACGGGCGGGCGCTGCAGGAAGGCGTCGACGTCGGCGGAGTCGGGGGTGGCGGCCAGCTCGGGAGCCACCCGTGCGAAGTACGCGGCGAGCGCGGCGGTGTCGCCGGGCACCGCGTCCGGGTCGAGGCCGACGAGGCGGGCGGCGGTGCGCTGTTCGCGCACGTAGGCGTCGGCGTGCGCGTCGGACAGCGTCAGGCCGGAGCGGCGGGCGACGTGGAGGTAGGAGTCGATCTCGGCGCAGTGCACCCAGAGCAGCAGCGCGGGCTCGTCCACGCGGTAGCTGTCGCCGGTGGCGGGGTCGACGGCGCGCAGGCGGCGGTGTATGCCGCGGACGCGGGCGCCGGCACGTTCGGCGGCGGGGGTGGCGCCGTAGGTGACGGTGCCGACGAAGGCGGCGGTGCGCAGGAGCCGGCCCCAGGCGTCGGTACGGAAGTCGGAGTTCTGCATGACGCCGCGGACGGCGCGCGGGTGCAGCGCCTGCAGGTACAGCGCGCGGACCCCGGCTATCCACATCACCGGGTCGCTGTGCAGCTGCCAGGTCACGGAGGCGGGTCCGAACAGCCCCGGATCCGGCTCCCCCGCGGGTCCCTCGGGCACGGCCATGCGGACCCTCCCAACGGCGCGCGGGCGCCCGCCGTGCGCCGGGTCCATTGTCACCCGCCGGGCCTGCACGCCGGCGCCCGGGTCGCGATCCGGCCCGGGCCGGACCGTACGGGCGGACGGCGCGCCGGGTCAGGCCCCGGCCGGGAGCCGGACCCGGATCTTGGACTGGCCGTGCGGCAGCTTCTCCCAGTCCGCCATGAACTCGGCCCTGAGCCCGTGCTTCCCGGCCAGCGCCACCAGCGTCTCGGTGCGGTAGTAGAAGTCCTCGCGCAGCACGTGGTGCTCCTCGGCCTCCGTGCGGTCGAAGGTGAAGTCGAACCAGCCGTCGGGCCGCAGCACCCGGCCGACGTGCGCGAGGCACTCGTCGATGACGTGCGGCGGGGAGTGGGAGAAGACGCTGTGCGCGTGGACGACGCGGAAGTGCGCGTCCGGGAGGAAGGCGAACGTCAGGTCCCGTACGGGCGTGAGGTGCGGCACCTTGTCCTGCAACCGCTGCCGGACGACGGTGTCCTGCGCGGCGAAGAGGATGTCCGGGGAGATGTCGAGGCCGTAGTAGCGGCCGGGCTCCAGGTAGTCGATGAAGCGCCAGCCGGCCCGCAGGTTGCCGCAGCCGATCTCCAGCATGCGGTCGCCGGGCTGCAGCCCGTGCCCGACGAGGTAGTCGAACTGCATCTTGCCCAGCGCGAGCCAGCGGTCGTGCGTCTTGCTGCCCACAGCCGCCTCGGGGTCGGCGGCGCAGTCGGAGCGCATCACGGCGCGGTAGTACGCGACGTGGTCGCGGTGGCGCAGCCGCAGCCAGGCGTCGCGGCCGGCGCGGGCGAGGTAGCGGGGCACCCGGTCCGGGTGGCGCGCGGCGTAGCGGACCCGGTGGGTGAGGGTCGTGCGGTTTGCGGTCAGGTTCTTGCGTGTCAAGGTGCACCCCTGGTGAACGCCAGTTGAACGGGCACGGATGATGGCCGCAGAGTTTAGAGGCCGGACGGGCGGGCGCAAGGCGGACCGCGGCCGTTCGGGTGATGCACGCGCAACGTCCCGGGGCGGCGTAC
Source organism: Streptomyces synnematoformans (assembly GCF_039531005.1). NCBI lineage: Bacteria > Bacillati > Actinomycetota > Actinomycetes > Kitasatosporales > Streptomycetaceae > Streptomyces > Streptomyces synnematoformans. The sequence goes on along the minus strand of NZ_BAAAPF010000325.1, from coordinate 4,817 downwards.
CTCCGACGCCCGCCCAGGGAGTGACCGGGGCCGCCGCGGCCGTGATACTGGGCAAGCCAGACCCGATCGCGAACGGGCGCGAACGCCGCCGGAGGTACCCCATGCGAATGCTCATCAACGTGCCGGAGACCGTGGTGCCGGACGCCCTGCGCGGCATGGCCGCCGCCCACCCGGAACTGACCGTCGACGTGGAGAACCGGGTGGTGGTGCGGCGGGACGCGCCCGTCACCGACAAGGTCGGCCTGGTCTCCGGCGGCGGCTCCGGGCACGAGCCGCTGCACGGCGGCTTCGTCGGCCGCGGCATGCTGGACGCCGCCTGCGCCGGCGAGATCTTCACCTCGCCCGTCCCGGACCAGATGACCCGCGCCGCGGCGGCCGTGGACGCCGGCCGGGGGGTGCTGTTCATCGTGAAGAACTACACCGGCGACGTGCTGAACTTCGACATGGCCGCCGACCTCGCCCAGGACGAGGGCATCCAGGTCGCCAAGGTGCTCGTGGACGACGACGTCGCCGTGACCGACAGCCTCTACACCGCGGGCCGCCGCGGCGTCGGCGCGACGCTGTTCGTGGAGAAGATCGCCGGCGCCGCCGCTGAGGAGGGCGCGCCGCTGGAGCGGGTGGAGGCGCTGGCCCGCCAGGTCGTGGAGTCCTCGCGCAGCTTCGGCGTCGCGCTGAGCGCGTGCACCACGCCCGCCAAGGGCAGCCCCACGTTCGACCTGCCGGACGGTGAGCTGGAGCTGGGCATCGGCATCCACGGCGAGCCCGGCCGCGAGCGGCGGCCGATGATGACGTCGCACGAGATCGCGGACGCGTCGGTCGACGCGGTGCTGGCGGACCTGCGGCCCTCGGGCCCGGTGCTGGCGCTGGTCAACGGCATGGGCGCCACCCCGCTGATCGAGCTGTACGGCTTCAACGCCGAGGTGCAGCGGGTGCTGGCCGAGCGCGGCGTGCCGGTGGCCCGTACGCTCGTCGGGAACTACGTGACCTCGCTGGACATGGCGGGCTGCTCCGTCACGCTGTGCCAGGCGGACGAGGAGCTGCTGCGGCTGTGGGACGCGCCGGTGCGCACCCCCGGGCTGCGCTGGGGCATCTGAGGTCGCGGCCCCGCCGCCCCCGCGACGGGCGGGGGCGGTACGGACGCGGGTCCGGGAGGATCCGCAGGAGAAGGTACGAGAAGGGATGCGGCACGTGCTCGACGCGGAATTCTTCCGCCGCTGGATGCTCGCCACCGCGGCGGTCGTCGACCGGGAGGCCGCCCGCCTCACCGAACTCGACTCGGCGATCGGCGACGCCGACCACGGCGCCAACCTGCAGCGCGGCTTCACCGCCGTACGCGCGGCCCTGGAGGCGGAGCCGCCGCAGACGCCGGGCGCGGTGCTGGTGCTCGCCGGGCGGCAGCTGATCTCGAAGGTCGGCGGCGCCTCCGGGCCGCTGTACGGCACGCTGCTGCGCGGCACCGGCAAGGCCCTCGGCGACGACGCCGAGGTCACCGACGCGGCGCTGCGCGCGGCGCTGGACGAGGGGGTGGGCGCGGTCGCCAAGCTCGGCGGCGCGGCCCCCGGCGACAAGACGATGCTGGACGCGCTGGTGCCGGCCGTGGCGGCGCTCGGCGACGGCGACTACGGGGCGGCCCGCGCGGCGGCGGAGAAGGGCGCCGAGGACACCGTTCCGCTGCAGGCGCGCAAGGGCCGGGCCAGCTACCTCGGCGAGCGCAGCATCGGGCACCGGGACCCGGGCGCGACGTCGTCGGCGCTGCTGGTGGGCGCGCTGGCCGAGACCGCGGAGGCGGTGACCGGTGGCTGAGGGCCCGCTGGTCGGCCTGGTGCTGGTCTCGCACAGCGCCGCGGTCGCCGAGTCCGTGGCCCGGATGGCGGTCGCGCTGGCGGGCGTGGACACGGTGGCCGTCGAGCACGCGGGCGGTACGGCCGACGGCGGCTACGGCACGGACGCGGACCGCATCGCGGCGGCGGCGCGGACCGCGGACCGGGGCGCGGGCGTGGGGCTGCTGGTGGACCTGGGCAGCGCGGTGCTGACGGTGAAGTCGCTGGTGGCGGACGAGGAGCTGCCGGCCGGGGCGCGGCTGCTGGACGCGCCGTTCGTGGAGGGCGCGGTGGCCGCGGTCGTCACGGCGTCCACCGGGGCGGACCTGGACGCGGTCGCGGCGGCGGCACAGGAGGCGTACGGCTACCGCAAGGAGTGAAGCGGCGCCGCGGCCGCGCGCGGGCGCGTGCGGCGGCCGCGGCGGCGACGCGTGTGCGCCGGGTGCTCCGGCGGGAAGACAGACGGGGACACGGGCGGCGCCGCAGCGCGCCGCGGAAGGGGGCGGCGCGCGGGCGCCGCCGGACACGAAGGGGCGGACAGTGAAGATAGCCGTGTTCGGTGCCGGCAGCATCGGCTGCCACCTGGGCGGCATGCTGGCCGAGGTGGCGGACGTGACCTTAGTCGGCCGGCCGGCGGCGATGGACGTGCTGCGCTCCCGCGGCCTGCTGCTCACCGGGGGCGGCCGGGCGGAGCGCCGCGTCGCACCGGCCGCGGTTCGTCTGGCCACCGGGCCGCAGGCCGCCGCGGGGGCGGACTACGTCCTGGTCACCGTGAAGTCCGCGGCCACCGCGCAGGCCGCCCGCGAGCTGGCCGGGCACCTGGCCCCCGGCGCCGCGGTCGTGAGCTTCCAGAACGGGCTGCGCAACCCGGGGCTGCTGCGCGAGGAGCTGCCGGGGCGGACGGTGCTCGCGGGTATGGTCCCGTACAACGTGGTACAGGCCGCCCCCGGCGTGTTCCACCAGGGCACGGCGGGCGTGCTGATGGTCGACGGGGGCGAGCGCTCGGCGCCGCTGGCGGCGGCGATGGCGCAGGCCGGGCTGGCGGTCGAGCCGCGGGACGACATGCCCGAGGTGCAGCACGCGAAGCTGCTGATGAACCTCAACAACGCGATCAACGCGCTGTCCGGGCTGCCGCTGCGCGAGCAGCTGGGGCAGCGCGCGTACCGCGCCTGCCTCGCGCTGTGCCAGCGCGAGGCGCTGGCCGCGTTCCGCGCGGCGAACCTGGCCCCCGCCCGGCTCAGCCCGGTGCCCCCGGGGCTGATGCCGCTGGTGCTGCGGCTGCCCGACCGGCTCTTCCGGCGGCTGGCGGCGGCGACGCTGCGCGTGGACGCGCAGGCCCGGTCCTCGATGTGGGAGGACCTGCAGCGCGGCCGGCCCACGGAGATCGACACGCTGCAGGGCGAGGTCACGGCGCTGGCGACGCGCCACGGGATGCGGGCGCCGGTGAACGCGCGGCTGGCGGAGCTGGTGCGGGAGGCGGAGTCGCGGGGCACGGGCGGGGCACGGCGGTGGGGCGGGGCGGAGCTGCTGGCGGAGCTGCGGGCGGCGGCGGACGAGGGAGCCGCGGAGCGCGGCTGAGCCGGCCCGCGCCGGGGGCCTACGGGTGCGCGTGCGGCGGTACGGCCACGTCCGCGCCCGGGCCCGGGCCCGCCGGCTCCGCGGCGAACCAGGTCGGCTCGTCCGACAGCGCCAGCCGGATCCGGTGCCGCGCGAACTGCTCCAGCTCCTCCGGCAGGGCGTCCGGGTCGAACCAGCCGACCTCCAGCCCTTCGTCGTCGTTGACCCGGGCCTCGCCGCCGGTGGCCCGGCAGCGCAGCGAGATGTCCATGAACTGGCACTTGTCCCCGTTGGGGTACTCGATCGGGTCCAGCCCCTCCACCAGCACGACCCGCTCGGCCGTGCAGACGACACCGGTCTCCTCGTACACCTCGCGGACCGCGGTCTGCGCCGGCTGCTCCCCGGGCTCCGGGATCCCGCCGACGATCGACCAGCGCCCGGTGTCCGCGCGCCGGTGGAGCAGCACCCGGCCGCGGTCGTCGACCACGACGGCGCTGACGCCGGGGAGGAAGAGGAGCTGCTGGCCGGCGGTCGCGCGCAGCTCGCGGATGAAGTCGGGTGTCGCCATGGCGGCAAGCGTAAACGGCCGCGGAGTGCGGTCGGGAAACGCGCCGTGACCCGCGGGCTACGCTTCGGCGGCACCGCCGGCCAGGGGGTGGCGCAGGCGGTCGCGGATGGTGCGTACGGCCTCTTCGGCGTTGTCGACCGTGATCGTGAAGTCGTGGCCGTTCGACAGCCGCAGCACCAGGCCCTCGCCGCGCCGGACGACCACCGCGGTGCCCTTGCCGGGGCGCCAGCGGTAGCCCCAGCCGCCCCAGTGCCGGGGCGTGACCCGCGGCTCGAACTCGGCGGCGAGCACCTGGGTCAGCGGGATGCGGCGGCGCGGCAGGCCGAGGTGGCCGCAGCGGACCTCCAGGGCGTCGTCGTCGACGCTGACCGCCACGTGGACGAACGCCACGGTGCCGGCGAGGATGAGCAGGCCGGCGGCGATGCAGCCGACCACGGACATGACGAGCGGGGCGAGCCCCCCGGTCCACTGCGTCGCGACGGCCAGCTCGATGCCGAGGGCCATGCAGGCAGCGCCGATCAGGGCGAGCAGCCACTGCACACGGTTGGTGGCCCGCCCGGTCCAGACGCGGGAGCGGTCGTCCTTCATACCACCGAGAGTACGCCCGACGGGCCGTGCCGGCAGTCCCTCCGCGGCTATCCGGGTACGGCCCCGGAGCGGGCCGGGGCGTCGTGCAGCAGCCGGCCCTCCGCGTACCCGAGGGCGGCGGCGGGCAGGGCGCCGGCGCGGCCGCTGAGGAGGACGGTGAGGGAGCCGGTGGGCGCCGCGGCGGCGTCCGGCTCGGCGCCGATGCGGCGCAGCGCCTGCCCGGCGACGTCCCCGGCGGAGCCGTACAGCGCCACCGGCGGCGCGCCGGGCTGCCGCACGGCGGC
>NZ_BAAAPF010000324.1:0-7726 GCF_039531005.1 Streptomyces synnematoformans | reverse complement strand
TCACGACCGGCGTGCAGCCGTCGCCGAGCAGGTCGGCCTCCTCGGCGGCGAGTGCTCCGGCGCCGCCGCCGTGGCCGCCGCCCCGGCCGACCGCGAAGCGGCCCGCCTCGTCGACGCAGACCACGCCGGGGTCGGCGGCCTTGCCGCGCAGCAGGGGGGCGAGGAGGCGGACGGTGGCGCCGGTGGCGAGGAAGCAGACGAGCCGGTCGCAGTCGGCGAAGGCGCGCTCGACGGCGGTACGGAGCGGGCCCTCGTCGTAACAGCGGGTCCGCTCCGGCCAGGCGTCCGCCAGCCGCCGCGCGGCGGCGGAGCCGGCGGCGGTGGCGGCGACGAGGCCGATCACGGGGCGGTCCGGCGGGGTCGTCGGGGCGGGGTGGTCATGGGCGGGGGCTCCCTCGGGAGTCGGGGTGCGGGGGTTCAGGACGGAGCGGCCCGGGGGGCCGGGGCGCAGCCCCGTGCGGGGCCCGGGGCTGCGTCCCAGAGTTTCGGGACGGGGCGGGCGCGGGGGGTCGGGACCGAGCGGCCCCGGGGGTCCGGGGCGCAGCCCCGTGCGGGTTCGGGGCGGAGCCCCGCGGAGGGCTCGGGGGCGGATCCCCCGGGGCTCGGGAAAGGGGGGTGCCGCCCGCGACCCCCGGGGCCCTCACCCCCGTGTCCGCGTCGTCGTACCGGCCTCCGGCGGGGGTACGGGTGTCCGCGGGCTCCGCCGCCGCAGCGCGCAGACCCCACAGGACGAACACCGGGTTCGTCGCCGCGAGCCGCGTGACCTCGCCGGGCAGCGGCGCCAGCCGGGAGGACTGCAGCAGCACGCCGTCCACCCCGAACCCGGCATCCGCCAGCGCCGCACGTACCCCCGGCACCCGGTCCACGGCCGCCAGCGTGACGACCACCGCCCGGCGCGCCCGCGCCGCGCACGCCGCGACCACCTCCGCCACGTCGCCGCCCCCGCCGCCGACGAACACCGCGTCCGGGTCCGGCAGCCCGGCCAGCGTGGCGGGGGCGGTGCCGTGCACGGCCTGCACGTCCACGCCGTGCGCCGCCGCGTTCGCCCGGACCCGCGCGACGCCCGCGGCGTCCCGCTCCACGGCGACGACCGCGGCGCCGAACCGCGCGCACTCCACCGCCACGGAGCCGGACCCGGCGCCCACGTCCCACACCAGGTCGCCGAGGCGGGGCGCCAGGCGCGCGAGGGCGAGGGCGCGGACCTCGTACTTGGTGACCAGGCCGGCGCGGTGGTCGAAGTCCGCCTCGGGGAGCGCCCAGCCGGTGTCGCCGTGGTGCGCCGGCGGGTACGGGCCGGGGCCGGCGAGGGTGCGCGGTGCGGGGGAGAGGACGCGGGTTGGGCTGCGCCCGGCGCTGCGGGCGGGGCTGTGCCCGGTGCTGCGGGCGGGGCGTTCGTCGAGGCAGAGGACGACGTTGACGGTGCCCGGCGACCAGTCGCGGGCGGCGGCGTCGGCGGGGTAGAGGCGTACGACGTCCTCGTCGGCGGAGCCGAGCGCGGACGCCACGACGAGGGTGCGGGGCACGCCCGACGCGGCGAGGGCGGCGCCGAGTTCGGCGGGGCCGGCGCCGGGGCCGGTGAGCACGGCGGTCTTGGGGTGGGCCCGGCAGACGTTGACGGCGGTGCGGAGGTCGCGCCCGTGCGCGCTGACGACGGCGGCGTCGTCCCAGGGGAGGCCGGCGCGGGCGAAGGCCACGGCGACGGCGGGGGCGGCGGGGCGGACGTCGAGGCGGTGGGGGCCGAAGCGGGTGGCGAGGGCGCGGACGATGCCGAAGAAGCCGGGGTCGCCGGAGGCGAGCACGGCCACCCGGGTGCGGGGTGGGGGGGTGTGCCCCGTCCCCGCCCCTTCCCGAACCTCAGGGGCTCCGCCCCCGAGCCCCCCACGGGGCTGCGCCCCGGACCCCGCGTGGGGCTGCGCCCGGGACGCTTCGCGGGGCTGCGCCCCCAGCCCCCCGCGGGGCTGCGTTCCGCCCGCTGCGTGGGGTTCCGCCTCGGATCCTGCGGAGGGCTGCGCCCCGGACCCCTCCTGGGGTCCCGCCCCGGCCCCTGCGCGGGGCTGTGCCTGGGTGCTCCCGCGGGGCTGCGGCCCGAGCCCTGCGCGGGACTCCACACGGGGTTCCGTCCCGGACTCCGCCTGGGCTCGCGTCCGGGAGCCCTCGCAGGGCTCCGACTCGGCCCCCGTCCCGGGCCCTCCGCGGGGCTCCGTCCCCGAGTTCGGCTCGGCGCGTGGGGCCGGGGCCGGGGTGGGGCCCTCTACGTACGCCGCGATCCGCTCCAGCGCCGGGGCCAGCGGGCCCAGCGTTACGCGCTCCGCGTTCCGCGGCAGCTCCGCCTCCGCCAGGTGGCGTGCCGCGCCCACCACCAGTTCCGCTTCCTCGATCCGCGCCGGAGGCGCCCCCGTTCCGCAGCCTATGACCGTGATCACGACAGCAACCCCCCGTCGCTCCGCGCCACCAGCACCCGCCCCGTGAAGTCCACCATCGCCGCCTCCGCCGCGACCCGCCGCTCCGTGAAGCGCTCCAGCACCTCCGCCACCCGGGCGCACAACTCCCGTCCAGCCGCCGGCAGCAGATCCGCCGCCTCCCACAACTCGTACGCGTGCCGCCCCGTGTTCGCCTCCGCCACGGCCGCCGCCAGGGGCTCCGGGCCGCCCGCCGCGCGGGTGATCTCCGCCAGCACCGCCGGGTCGACCTTCGAGCGGGTGTAGTGCGTCATCAGCACTCCCGCCGCCAGCTTCGTCAGCTTTCCGACCATGCCGACGAACACCACCCGCTCCACCCCGTGCGCCACCGCCTTCCGCAGCGCCGCCCCCGTGAAGTCACCCACCTCCACGAAGCACACCGCCGGCAGCCCCGGCAGCAGCTCCATCGCCCCTCGCTCCGTCCGCCCGCCCGTGCACAGCACCACCGCCGTCTCGCCCTGCGCCGCCGCCACCGACACCGCCTGCTCGACGCTCGCCCGCCACGACGCCGTGGAGAACGGCCGCACGATGCCCGTCGTGCCGAGGATGGAGATGCCGCCGAGGATCCCGAGCCGGGCGTTCGTCGTCTTCCGGGCCCGGCGTTCGCCGTCCGGCACGCTGATGGTCACGTCCAGACCCCGCCGTCCGAGGTCCACGACCTCCGCCACCGCCTGCGTGATCATCTGCCGCGGTACGGGGTTGATGGCGGGGCCGCCCAGCTCCAGACCCAGGCCCGGCTTCGTCACCACGCCCACCCCCACGCCGCCGTGCAGCGCCAGCCCGGGTGCCGGGCGCCAGCTGACGGTGGCGGTGAGGTGCGAGCCGTGGGTGACGTCCGGGTCGTCGCCGGCGTCCTTCACCACCACGGCCTCGGTACGCCCCGGCCGCAGCTGCACCGCCCGCTCCACCGCGAACGTCACCCGCCGCCCCGACGGCAGCGCCACCTCCACCCACCGCGGCGCCTCGCCGGTCGCCAGGAGCAGCGTCGCCGCGCGGGCGGCGGCCGACGCGCAGGTGCCGGTGGTCCATCCGGTACGCAGCGCCTTCTGCCGCACCTTCGCCGTACGGGGCAGGTCGGGCTCCCGCAGGTCGGGGCCCGCCGCGGGCGCAGGCCTCGCCGCGGGCGCAGGGCCCTCCGCGGGCACCGGGTGTCCCGCGTGCTCCGCGTCCGAACCCCGCTCGCCGGGCATCCGCTCTCCTCCTCCCGCCGGTCTCACACGTGGCCTGCCGCCGCTCGTGCCCTACGCCCCGCCCTCGCGCAGCGCCCTCCGCGCCCGCGGGTCCGCCCGGCGGTGGCCGTGGAAGTGCCCCGGGTGGTACAGGTGCGACCGCGTACCCGCCGCCGCCAGCGCCGGGCCGACGAGGAACAGCGTGTGCTTCCACAGCCGGTGCTCCTTCACCGCCGCCTCCAGCGTGCCGACCGTGCAGCGCACCACCAGCTCGTCCGGCCACGTCACGCGGTACGCCACGACCACCGGCGTCGTCGCCGCGTAGCCGCCCGCGAGCAGCTCCGCCGCCAGCCGGCCGGAGCGGGCGGCCGACAGGAACACCGCCATCGTGGTGCCGTGCCGCGCGAACTCCCGTACGTCCTCGCCGCTCGGCATCGGGGTCTTGCCGCCGCCCAGCCGGGTGAGGATCACCGACTGCGCCACCTCCGGGACCGTCAGCTCCCGCCCCGCCGCGGCCGCCGCCGCCGAGAACGACGAGACGCCGGGGACGATCTCCACCGCCAGCCCCAGCTCCTCGCACCGCTCCACCTGCTCCTGCGTGCCGCCCCACAGCGCCGGGTCGCCGGAATGCACCCGCGCCACCCGCAGGCCCTCGCGGGCCGCCCGCCCGTACACCGCGACGACCTCCTCCAGCGGCACCGCCGCCGAGTCGACGACCTCCGCGTCCGCGCGGGCGTGGCGCAGCACGTCCTCGTGGACGAGGCTCGCCGCCCAGATCACGACGTCCGCCTCGGCGATGGCGCGGGCGGCCCGGAACGTCAGCAGGTCCGCAGCCCCGGGCCCGGCCCCGACGAACGTCACCGTGCCGGCGGCGGGCGGCCGTCCCGCCGGCCCCGGTGCCCCCGTCCCGCTCACAGCTTGTCCCCCCGCCCGGTCCGCCGCGCCGGCGCGATCAGCGTCGACAGGTACGGCAGCGGCTCCGCCCCCAGCTCCGCCGCCGGCCGCACCGACTCCTCCGCCAGACCCAGCGACGACCCCCACAGCGCCCCCTCCATCCGCCCCGTCTCCGTGAGCACCCCCGCGACCTCGCCCGCCAGCCGCCCGAACTTGTACGCCACCACCGTCCCCGGCCCCTGCAGCGCCTCCTTCAGCACCGCCGTGCCCGCCGTCACCGGCACCAGCGTCAGCGGCTCTGTGCCCTCCGCGAGCACCGCCCCGCCGCGCGCCGCCAGGTCCTGCATCGCGGTGACGCCCGGCACGCTCTCGATCCGCACCTCGGGGAGCAGCGCGGTGACGGTCTCGGCGAGGTAGGTGAAGGTCGAGTAGACGTTGGGGTCGCCGAGGGTGGCGAACGCCACTGTGCGGTGTGCGTGCAGCAGTTCCGCGACCCGGGCGCCGGCCGCGTCCCACGCCGCCTCGCGGCGCGCGGCGTCGCTGCGCTCGTTGAGCGCGAACACGACGCGGACGACCTTCTCCTCGTCCACGTAGTGGAGGACCGTCGCCTCGGCGCGGCCCGTGCCGCCGCCCTCCAGCACGGGGACGACGACCGCCGCCGCCGACCGCAGCGCGCCCACCCCCTTGACCGTGACCAGCTCCGGGTCGCCGGGGCCCACCCCGACGCCGACGAGTCGCATGCTCATGCCGCTTCACACCCTTCGACGAGCCGGCGCGCCATGGCGGGGGCGGCGGCCCAGTGCACGTGCAGGTACGAGGCGTGGACTCCGCCCCGTACGAAACCTTCGACGCGACGCGCCGGCCGCGTCATCCCCCATGCGGGCGTCTCGCCGGCCGGCGGATCGAGCGCCGTGCGGTGGAACTCGTGCCCCCGGACCCGGGTGCCGGCGGCGGCGAGCGCGTTGTCGGCCACGGCCACCGCGTCGCGGTAGCCGAGCGTGAGCCGGTCCGTCATGTGGGCCTCCGCGGCCAGCACGCCGCACATGGGCGCGCCGTCGAGGGAGCGGGCGAGGTAGACGAGGCCGGCGCACTCGGCCGCCACCGGCGCGCCGGTGGCGGCGAGGCGGGCGACGTCGCGGCGCAGCGGCTCGTTGCCGGCCAGCTCGGGACCGTAGACCTCGGGGAAGCCGCCGCCGATGACCAGGGCCCGGGTGCCGGGTGGCAGGGCCTCGTCGTGGAGGGGGTCGAAGGGGACGACGTCGGCGCCGGCGGCGGTGAGGAGTTCGGTGTGTTCGGCGTACGAGAAGGTGAAGGCCGGGCCGGAGGCGATGGCGACGACCGGTCGTGGGGGGGGGGGGGTGTTCCCCGATCCCGCCCCTTCCCGAAACCGGGGGCCGGCCCCCGGGCCCCCGCCCGCGCCCGCGGCGCGCGGCGGGTTTCGGGGGCTCCGCCCCCGGGCCCCCGTCTGGGGGCTCTGCCCCCGGGCCCCCGCTCGGGGGCTCTGCCCCCGGGGCCCCGGCGCGGGTCGGGCCTCGTCGGCGTCTTGCGGGGTCTGCCCCCGGGGCCCCGGCGCGGGCCGGACTCCGTGGCCGCCCTGCGGGCTCCGGCCCCCGGCCTCCGCCGGCGGTCGGGTCCCGTGGGCCTCCCGCGGGCCGGGGCCTTCCGGCCCGCGGGAGGCCTCCCTCTCCGCCGCCCTCGCCGGAGGCAGCACCGCCCCCGCCGGAGGCAGCACCGCCTCCTCCGGTGACCACGTCGTCGTCGGCAGCGGCGGTGCCGTGCGGGCCAGCCGTAGCAGGCCCGGCACGTCGCACGACTCCCGTACGCGGGCCGCCAGGGCCCGTACCGCGGCCAGTGCCGCCGGGCGGCGTTCCGCCGCCGGCACCAGGCCCAGGTGGCGCGACGGCGCCGCCAGCTCCGCGGCGCGGCGCAGGGCGCCCAGCACCGGGACGCCGGCGGCGTCCAGGGCCTCGCGCAGCAGGGACTCGTGCCGGTCGGAGGCGACCTTGTTGAGGACGACGCCCCCGATCCGCACCTCCGGGTCCCACGACGCGAACCCGTGCACCAGCGCCGCCACCGACCGCGACTGCCCCGCGGCGTCGACCACCAGTACCACCGGCGCCCGCAGCAGCTTCGCCAGCTCCGCCGTCGAGCCCGACTCGCCGGCGCCGGCGGCGCCGTCGTACAGGCCCATCACGCCCTCCACGACCGCCACGTCCGCGCCCGCCGCGCCGTGCGCGAACAGCGGCGCGACCAGGCCGGGGCCGCACATGTGCGGGTCCAGGTTCCGGCCCGGGCGGGCGCCGGCCGGACCGGCGGCGACCGCGAGGGCGTGGTAGCCGGGGTCGATGTAGTCGGGGCCCGCCTTGTGCGGCGAGACCGTCAGGCCGGCGGCCGTGAACGCCGCCATCAGGCCGGTCGCGACGGTCGTCTTGCCGCTCCCGGACGCGGGTGCGGCGACGACGAGCCGGGGGACGCCGGTCACGGTGCTCACCATTCGATGCCCCGCTGGCCCTTCTGGCCCGCGTCCATGGGGTGCTTGACCTTGCCCATCTCGGTGACGAGGTCGGCGGACTCCACGAGCGGCGCGGGCGCGTTGCGCCCGGTGACGACGACGTGCTGGCCGCCGGGCCGCTGCCGCAGCACCTCGACCACCTCGTCGGTGTCCACCCAGCCCCAGTGCATCGGGTACGCGAACTCGTCGAGCACGTACAGCCGGTACGTCTGCGCCGCCAGATCCCGCTTGACCTGCTCCCAGCCCTGGCGGGCCTTCTCTGCGTTGTCTGGGTTGTCCGGCTCGGCGTCCTTGGCGGGCCGCTGGATCCACGACCAGCCCTCGCCCATCTTGTGCCACGCCACCGTGCCGCCCTCGCCGCTCGCGCCGAGGACCCGCAGCGCCCGCTCCTCGCCGACCCGCCACTTGGCGGACTTCACGAACTGGAACACCCCGATCGGCCAGCCCTGGTTCCAGGCACGCAGCGCCAGCCCGAAGGCGGCCGTGGACTTCCCCTTGCCCGTGCCCGTGTGCACGACGACCAGCGGGCGGTTGCGCCGCTGCCGTGTCGTCAGACCGTCGTCCGGCACCGCGGCCGGCTGCCCCTTCGGCATCAGGCGGCCCTCCCCGCGCCGTGCCCGGCCCGCTCGGGGCGAGCGCCGCGGGGGCCGCGAGCGCCGGGGCTGCCGCCCGGGGCGTACCCCTCCCGTGCG
>NZ_BAAAPF010000323.1:0-7729 GCF_039531005.1 Streptomyces synnematoformans | reverse complement strand
CCCCCCCCCCCCCCCCCCCCCCCCCCCCCCCCCCCCCCCCCCCCCCCCCCCCCCCCTCCCCCCCCCCCCCCCCCGCCCCCGCCGCCGGCGCCGCCGCTTCCGCGGCCGCCGCGGCCCCCCCCCCCTCACCGTCGTCTTCAGCCACGGCTACTGCCTCGCCCAGGACGTCTGGCACTTCCAGCGCGCCGCCCTCCGCGGCCGCGTCCGCACCGTCTACTGGGACCAGCGCAGCCACGGCCGCTCCGCCCGCGGCGCCGCCCAGCTCGCCGGCGACGAGCCGATCACCATCGAGCAGCTCGGCCGCGACCTCAAGGCCGTCGTCGACGCCGCCGCCCCCGAGGGGCCCCTGCTGCTCGTCGGGCACTCGATGGGCGGCATGACGGTCATGGCCTTCGCCGACCAGTTCCCCGACCTCGTACGTGACCGGGTGGCCGGCGCCGCGTTCCTCGGCACCTCCGCGGGCGACCTCGGCCGGCTGACGTTCGGGCTGCCGGCGGCCGGCGCCTGGGCCGTGCGGCACTTCGTGCCCGGTTTCCTCAGGGCGCTGGGGAGCCGGGCGGAGCTGGCCGAGCGCGGCCGGCAGGCGACCGCCGACCTCTTCGCCGGGATCATCAAGCACTACTCGTTCGGCGCCGAGAGCGTCGACCCGGCCGTCGCGCGCTTCGCCGAACGGCTGCTGGAGAGCACGCCGATAGACGTGGTCGCCGAGTTCTACCCGGCGTTCGCCGGGCACGAGAAGACCGAGTCGCTGACGCTCTTCCGCGACCGCCCCGGGCTCGTCCTCGTCGGCGACCGCGACATGGTGACGCCCCCGGCGCACAGCGCGACGATCGCCGAGCGGCTGCCCGAGGCCCCGTACGAGGTCGTCGCGGACGCCGGGCACCTCGCCATGCTGGAGCGCCCCGACCGGGTGAACGACGCGCTGTCCGCGCTGCTCGCGCGCGTGGGCGCGCCGGGCGCGGCGCAGGCGGGGGCGCGGTCCGTACGGCGCACGCACGGCACGTCCCGCCGGACCCTCTAACATCCAGTGCCATGAGCGCCGCCGCGACCACCACCACCGTCCAGCTGACCGTCGAGACGCCGGAGCAGATGCAGGACCTGGGCCGCCGGCTGGCCGCCGTGCTGCGCGCGGGCGACCTCGTGCTGCTCACCGGGGCGCTGGGCGCGGGCAAGACGACGCTCGCGCGCGGGCTGGGCGCCGGGCTCGGGGTGCGGGGGGCGGTGACGTCGCCGACGTTCGTCATCGCGCGCGTGCACCCGTCGGTCTCGGGCGGGCCGCCGCTGGTCCACGTCGACGCCTACCGGCTGGGCGGCGGTCTTGAGGAGATGGAGGACCTCGACCTGGACGTGTCGCTGCCGGAGTCGGTCGTGGTGGTGGAGTGGGGCGAGGGCAAGGTCGAGGAACTGGCAGAGGACCGGCTGCACGTCGTCATCGAGCGCAGGACCGGCGCGGCCGGTGCGGCCGAAGGGCCCGACGGGGCCGAAGGAGCCGAAGCGGCCGACGAGCCCGACGTACGGCACGTCACCCTCACCGGCGTCGGCGAGCGCTGGGCGCACGGCGCGCTGGCCGCGCTCGCCCGCGCCTGAACAGCAGTGCTGTACGTTCCGACAAAGGTGCCGACGCGCTGTCGGCAAATCGTTGCCCCGGGTCGGCGGGCGTGGTCCCATGGGCGTATGGCACCTGAGGAACACGAGCAGCGCCCCGCCGTGGGCGTGGCCGAGCTGCTCGCGGCCGGCGCGGCCGGCGCGGCGGTCTCGACGCCGCCCGCCGCGGACGAGCACGTCGGCGAGCATGCCGGCGAGCGCGCCCCCGGGCCCGCCGCGGCCGAGCGGGCCCAGGCGGCCGACCGGGCCCGGGCCGCCGGCGACCAGACTCCCGCGCCGGAGCAGCACGCCGCATAGCGGCAGCCCCCGCGCCCCGCCCCGTCCCGTCCCGCTCCGGGGGCCTCTAGGCTGCCCGGCATGGACATCGGCATCGGACTTCCCTCCACCATCACCGGCATCCCCGGCAAGCTGATCCCCGAGTGGGCCATCGCGGCCGAGCGGGCCGGGTTCTCGACCCTGGGCACCATCGACCGCGTCGTCTACGGCAACCTCGAAACGATCCCCACCCTCGCCGCCGCGGCCGCCGTCACCGAGCGGATCGGCCTGACGACGACCATCCTCATCGCCCCGTACCGCGGCAACGGCGCGCTGCTCGCCAAGCAGCTGGCCTCCGTCGACGTGCTCTCCGGCGGCCGGCTCACCGTCGGCGCCGCGGTCGGCGGGCGGCAGGACGACTACGAGGTGGCGGACGTGCCGTTCACCGAGCGCGGCCGGATCTTCGACGAGCAGCTCGCCGAGATGCGCGCCGTCTGGAACCAGGAGACCCGCGGCCGCGCCCACCCCGTGGGCCCGGCGCCGGTGCAGGCCGGCGGGCCGCCGATCCTCTTCGGCGGCGAGGCGCCCGCCGCCTTCCGGCGGCTCGCGGAGTACGGCGCCGGCTGGATCCTCGGCGGTGGCCGGCCCGAGCAGTTGGCCGCGGGCGCCGAGAAGGCCAAGGCGGCGTGGCGCGAGGCGGGCCGGGAGGGCGAGCCGCGGGTGGCGGCGCTGGCGTACGTGAGCCTCGGCGACGACGCGGAGGAGCACGCCCGCCGCTACCTCCTCGACTACTACGGGTTCCTCGGCGACTTCGCCGAGCAGATCGCCGGGAGCGCGCTGACGTCGCCGAAGGCGGTCGCCGCCGCGCGGGCCGCCTTCGCGGACGCGGGCTGCGACGAACTGGTGCTGTTCCCCTGCAACCCGGACCTGGCGCAGGTCGACCTGGTCGCCGAGGCCGCCGGGCTGTAGGGACGTACGGCACAGCGACACACGGACACGGCGACGCGCAGCGGTCGGACGTGGGCGGGGGCCCGGCGGCGGGCCCCCGCTACTTCACGACCCGGACCTCGACGCCCACGGTCGCAAAGCGCCACAGCGCCTTGCCGTCCGCCCGCGACGAGCGCACACCGCCCGTCTTCTCCTTCGCGTCCGGGTCGGGCCGCGAGCCGTCGAGCGCGGCGCTGAACCCGACGACGGTGCCCTCGGACTCCGTGAATATCACCACGTGCTCCACCGGCACCCCGTCCGAGCCGGTGACCTGCTTCGCCCGCGAGGTCACGGCGTACCTGCCGGGCGGGGGGTCGACGCTGCTCGGCGTCACCTTGTACGTCCGCAGCACCGAGTCGTCCTCGCCGACGAGCCACACGCGCCGGTTCTCCAGCGCGTACACCACCCGCAGCCCAGAGCCCGAGCGCGCGGGCAGCGCAAGCTCCTTCTCCTTGGCCTTGGACGGCTCCGGGCTGGCGACGCCCGGGCGCTCGCGGGCCAGGGAGTCCGGGGCGTTGGCGTTGGCCTGGTAGGCGAGGAAGGCGACCACGCCCAGGGCGGCGGCGGTCAGCCCGGCCACGAATTTCCCGCTGCCTGCCACGCGGTACGCCCCTTCCGGTACGGCGGCCGTACGGCCGCTCTGCCGCGGTCTGCCCTGTCCGCCCCCGTCTGCTCCGCCCGACGGTAGCACCCGCGCCCGCGCTCCCCGGGGCGGTCGCGGCCTCACGTCACCGGCCCGGCGGACGCGCTCCGGGCACCCCGCCCGCGCGACTACCCTGAAGGCGTGCTGCTCGCCATGGATACCGCCACCCCCGCCGTCGCCGTCGCGCTCCACGACGGCGACCCCGCGTCGCCCGCGCTCGCCGAGTCCCATGAGGTCGACGCGCGGCGCCACGGCGAGCTGCTGCTGCCCGCCGTCGAGCGCGTGCTCGCCGGGGCCGGGCGGGAACTCGGGGAGCTGACCGGCGTCGTCGTCGGCGTCGGGCCCGGTCCGTACACCGGGCTGCGGGTGGGGCTGGTGACCGCCGAGGTCTTCGGCATGACGCTCGGCATCCCCGTGTACGGGGTCTGCACGCTGGACGGCATCGCCTACGCCGCCGGGCGCGGCGGCCTCGGCGGCGACGGCACCGGCGGCATCGACGGCCCGTTCGTCGTGGCCACCGACGCCCGCCGCAAGGAGGTGTACTGGGCGCGCTACGCGAACGCCCGCACCCGCGTCACCGAGCCGGCCGTCGACCGGCCCGCCGCCCTCGCCGCGCAGGTCGCCGGGCTGCCCGCCGCCGGGGCGGGCGCGGAGCTGTACCCCGACGTCTTCCCCGGCGCCCGCCCGCCGGCGCACCGGCGCGCCGCCGCCCTCGCCGGGCTGCCCACCGAGCTGCGCGCGGCGGGCGCGGAGCTGCTGCCGCCCCGCCCGCTGTACCTGCGCCGGCCGGACGCGCAGGTACCGGCCGCGTACAAGGCGGTCACCCCGCGATGACCGCGCGCACGATCCCGTACCGGAACCCGTACCAGGTCGCGTACAGGCGCCCGCACGCCACCCCGCACGTCGCCTCGCACGAGAGCGTCCCCCGCCCATGACCGCCGTCTCCCTGCGCGAGATGCGGTGGTGGGACATCGACCCCGTGCTCGCCCTCGAACGGGACACCTTCCCCGAAGACGCCTGGTCCCCGGCCATGTTCTGGTCCGAGCTGGCCCACGCCCGCGGCCCCGGCGCCACCCGCGCCTACGTCGTCGCCGAGGACGCCGACGGCCACGTCGTCGGCTACGGCGGCCTCGCCGCCCTCGACGGCACCGGCGACGTCCAGACCATCGCCGCCGCCCGCGACCACTGGGGCACCGGCCTCGGCCCCCGCCTGCTCCAGGCGCTGCTCGCCGCCGCCCGCCGCTTCGGCTGCCGCGAGGTGCTGCTGGAGGTGCGCGTCGACAACGGCCGCGCCCAGCGCCTCTACGAGCGCCACGGCTTCGCCGTGATCGGGGTCCGGCGCGGCTACTACCAGCCCGGAAACGTCGACGCGCTCGTCATGCGCCGTACCGAGAAAGAGTGAAAGCCCCCATGGCTGACGAACCCCTGGTGCTCGGCATCGAGACGTCCTGCGACGAAACCGGCGTCGGGATCGTCCGCGGGCACACGCTGCTCGCCGACGCCGTCGCGTCCAGCGTCGACGCGCACGCCCGCTTCGGCGGCGTGGTGCCCGAGGTGGCGAGCCGGGCGCACCTGGAGGCGATGGTGCCGACCATCGAGCGGGCGCTGCGCGACGCCGGGGTCGCGGCCCGCGACCTCGACGCGGTCGCGGTGACGGCGGGCCCGGGGCTCTCGGGGGCGCTGCTGGTCGGGGTGGCGGCGGCCAAGGCGTACGCGTACGCCCTCGGCAAGCCGCTCTACGGCGTCAACCACCTCGCCTCGCACATCGCCGTCGACCAGCTCGAACACGGCGCGCTGCCGGAGCCGACGACGGCCCTGCTGGTCTCCGGCGGCCACTCCTCGCTGCTGGTCTCCGCCGACATCACCGCCGACGTGCGCCCGCTCGGCGCGACCATCGACGACGCGGCGGGCGAGGCGTTCGACAAGGTCGCCCGGGTGCTCGGGCTCGGCTTCCCCGGCGGCCCGTACATCGACGAGGCCGCCCGCGCCGGCGACCCGGCCGCGATCCGCTTCCCGCGCGGCCTGACGGGGCCGCGCGACCCGCTGTACGACTTCTCCTTCTCCGGGCTGAAGACGTCCGTCGCCCGCTGGGTGGAGGCCAGGCGCGCGGCGGGGGAGGAGGTGCCGGTGGCGGACGTGGCGGCGTCGTTCCAGGAGTCCGTCGCGGACGTGCTGACGCGGAAGGCGGTACGGGCCTGCCGGGACAACGGCGTCGGGCACCTGATGATCGGCGGCGGCGTGGCCGCGAACTCGCGGCTGCGGGCGATGGCGGAGCGGCGCTGCGAGGACGCGGGGATCGTGCTGCGGGTGCCGCGGATGAAGCTGTGCACGGACAACGGCGCGATGGTCGCGGCGCTGGGCGCGGAGATGGTGGCGCGGGGGCGGGCGGCGTCGGACTGGGAGCTGTCGGCGGACTCGTCGCTGCCGGTGACGGAAACGCACGTGCCGGGGGACCACGGGCACGACCACACGCACGGGCACGAGCACGTGCACGAGCTGGCGAAGGACAACCTGTACTCATGACCGTCGCGCTGATGTGGGAGGCCAAGGCGGCGCCCGGCCGGGCCGGCGAGCTGCTGGCCTGGGCCCGCGCGCAGCGCCTCGACGGCGCGGGCGCCGCCGCCGGGGCGCCGCTGCGCCGTGAGACGTTCACCGCGCCGGGCGAGCGGGTGCTCGTCATCACGTGGTGGGACGCGCCCTACGACGCGGAGCTGCCCGAGCTGCCGGCCCCCGCGGACGGCGGGCTGCTGGCGCGGCCGGCGCACCGCTGGCGGTTCACGTCGCTGGGTCCGGACCGGCCGGACGGGCCAGCAGCACCGTAGGGGCGCCGGCGACGCGAGTCAGGAAGATGGTGCAGGACACCGTGGTGGGGCCGGTGAGCTTCAGCCTGCGCCGCAGCTCCTCGGGCTCGACGGCCGAGCCGCGCTTCTTGACCGTGACGCTGCCGACGCCGCGTTCGCGCAGCAGCGCGCGGAGCTTCTTGACGTGGAACGGGAGCACGTCGGTGATCTCGTACGCGGTGGCGAACGGGGTCTCCGTGCGGCCGTCGGCCGTCACGTACGCGATGGTGGCGTCGAGCAGCCGCCCGCCGACCTGCTCCGCCACCTCGGCGACGAGGTGGGCGCGGATGACGGCGCCGTCGGGCTCGTACAGGTAGCGGCCGACGGGGCCCGGCGCCGGGTCGGGCAGGCCGCGGCCGGTGAGGGTGGCGCCGGCGGGCAGCAGGGTCGCGCGCCGGACACCGGGGGAGACGGCGTCGGGAGCAGCGCCGAACCAGAGCACGGCCTCCTTGACGTCACCGGCGTCGGAGACCCACTCCGCCTCGGCGGCGTCGGGGACGGCCTCGTGCGGAATGCCGGGGGCGACCTTCAGCGCGGCGTGCGAGACGCGGCCGGCGACCTCGACGGCCCAGGAGAGCGGCGGGGAGTACGCCTCGGGGTCGAAGACCCGCCCGCGCCCGCCCGGAGCACCCCCTCCGATCCGGCGAGCCGGATCGATGAACACCGCGTCGTACCCCGAGATGTCCGCGTCCCCCACCTCCGCGCACCGCACGTCGACCAGCTCCGCCACCCCCAGCGCCGCCGCGTTGGCCCGTGCGGCGGCGACCGCCGCCGGGTCCCGGTCGACGGCGAGCACGGCGATCCCCGCCCGCGCCAGCGCCACCGCGTCGCCGCCGATGCCGCAGCACAGGTCGGCCACCCGGGTCACGCCCAGCGCCGCGAAGCGGGCCGCGCGGTGCGCCGCCACCGCCGCACGGGTCGCCTGCTCGACGCCGTCGGGGGTGAAGTACATGCGCGCCGCGTCCGCCCCGAACTTCGCCGCCGCCCGCTGCCGCAGCCGGGCCTGCCCGAGCGCGGCGGAGACCAGCGCGGCGGGGTGGTCGCGGCGGAGCCGGGTGGCGAGGGCCAGTTCGTCGGCGGGGGAGTGGTCGCGCAGCTCGGCGAGGAGGGCCTGGCCCTCGGGGGTGAGGAGGGCGGCGAGGGGGTCGTGCATGCGCCCATTGTCCGCCGGTCGTCCGCCGGCTGTCCGCCGGCCGGAGGAGCGTACGGCGCGGCGGCGTGACACCCGGTTCCGTACTGGGAGGATGCGGGCTCAGAGAACTAATACGACAAAAGGATAAAATGACTCCACGTTCAGCCCTCCGCGCCGGCCCTCTAGCCCTGGTCCTGGCCCTCGCCGGCGCCGCGCTCGCCTCCGCCTGCTCCTCCGGCCCCGCCGCCGACCCCCGCCCGCTCACCC
>NZ_BAAAPF010000322.1:0-7768 GCF_039531005.1 Streptomyces synnematoformans | reverse complement strand
CCACCGACCGTACGGCGGAGGTCGCCGCCGCGGCCGGCGCGCGGGTGGTGCGCCGCGACGAGGTGCTGCCGCGGGTGCCGCCGGTGCCGGGCAAGGGCGAGGTGCTGTGGCGGTCGCTGCTGGCGACCCGCGGCGAGATCGTGTGCTTCGTGGACGCGGATCTGCAGGACTTCGACACGGCGTTCGTGAGCGGGATCGTGGGCCCGCTGCTGACCGAGCCGGACGTGGAGTTCGTCAAGGCGGTGTACGACAGGCCGGTGGCCGGCTCGGCGGTCGCCCAGGGCGGACGTGTGACGGAACTCGTGGCCCGGCCGCTGCTGAACCTCCACTGGCCGCTGCTGGCCGGCTTCGTCCAGCCGCTGGGCGGCGAGTACGCGGCGCGGCGGTCGCTGCTGGAGCGGCTGCCGTTCCCCGTGGGGTACGGGGTGGAGCTGGGGCTGCTCGTCGACGCGCTGCACACGGTGGGGCTGGACGCCCTCGCCCAGGTCGACGTCGGCGTCCGCCGCCACCGCCACCAGGACGACCGCGCGCTGGGCCGCATGGCGGCGGCGATCTACCGCACGGCGCAGTTGCGGCTGGCGCGGGGGCACCTGGTACGGCCGCGGCTGACGCAGTTCGAGCGGGGGGTGGACGGGGTGTTCGAGCCGCGGACGTACGGGGTGGACACGGAGGAGCGGCCGCCGGTGCGGGAGATTCCGGAGTACCGGGAGAGCCGTCGCCGGGTGGGCCGCGGCGGGGGCGGGGAGGCGGGACCGGGGACGACGGTGGCGTAGACCCGGGCGGGGGGGATCCCCGTACCCGCCCCTCCCCGAACCTCGGGGCTCCGCCCCGAGACCCCCCGGGGGCTGCGCCCCCAAACCCCCACGGGGCTGCGCCCCGGACCCCGGCGGGGCTGTGCCCCGGACCCCCGCGGGGCTCCGCCCCGACTTCCGCCTGGGCCCTCCCCCCCCCGGTCCGGATCAGCCACACCGTCGCTCCTGCGTTTCGCGGGGGGCCGGTCTGGCTAGGCTCGCGGCATGGTCGAGTCCTCGGGTGCTTCCCTTCTCGTCGCGTCCAACCGCGGGCCCGTTTCGTACGCCGTCCGTGACGACGGCGGGCTCGACGCCAGGCGGGGCGGTGGCGGGCTCGTTTCGGGGCTCAGTGCCGTGAAGGGCGACGGTGGGGCGTTGTGGGTGTGTGCCGCGCTCGGGGACGGGGATCGGGAGGCCGTGCGGCGGGGGGTGGGGGAGCCCGGGGTGCGGATGCTCGGCATCGAGCCGGACGTCTTCCACGACGCGTACAACGGCGTCGCCAACTCCGTCCTGTGGTTCGTCCACCACATGCTCTACGACATCCCCGTCTCCCCCGTCTTCGACGCCGGCTTCCGCCGCCGGTGGGCCGCGTACGAGGCGTACAACCGCGCCTTCGCCGACGCCCTCGCCGACGGCGCCGCCCCGGGCGCCGCCGTGCTCGTGCAGGACTACCACCTGTGCCTCGTGCCCGGCATGCTCCGCGAGCGCCGCCCCGACCTGCGCATCGGGCACTTCACGCACACCCCCTGGGCGCCGCCCGAGTACTTCCGGCTGCTCCCCGACGACATCGCCGCCGCGCTGCTGCGCGGCCTGCTCGGCGCCGACCGCGTCGGCTTCCACACCCGCCGGTGGGCCGAGGCGTTCACCGCCTGTTGCCGCGACGTGCTGGGCGAGGAGTACGCGCGCGGGGAGCGGGCCACCCGGGTCGACGTGCACGCGCTGGGCGCCGACGCCGGCTTCCTGCGCGAGCGGTCGCGGCGCCCGGACGTGGCCGAGCGGATGGCGGCGCTGCGCACGCAGGTCGGCGAGGCGGACCGCGAGGTCGTCGTGCGCGTGGACCGCACCGAGCCGTCGAAGAACATCGTCCGCGGGCTGCTCGCGTACCGGCGGCTGCTGGAGCGGTGGCCGGAGTGGCGCGGGCGGGTGGTGAAGCTGGCGTTCGCGTACCCGTCGCGGCAGGACCTCGCCGTCTACCGGGACTACACCGCGGAGGTGCGCCGCCTCGCCGACGAGATCAACGAGTCGTACGGCACGGACGGCTGGCAGCCGGTCGTGCTGCACGTCGAGGACGACTTCGCCCGCTCGCTGGCCGCATACCGGCTGGCGGACGTGGCGCTGGTCAACCCGCTGCGCGACGGGATGAACCTGGTCGCGAAGGAGATCCCGGTGGTCTCGGACGACGGCTGCGCGCTGGTGCTGTCGCGGGAGGCGGGCGCGTACGCGGACCTCGGCGAGGACGCGCTCGTGGTGCACCCGTACGACGTGGAGGCCACGGCCGAGGCGCTGCACGCGGCGCTGTCGATGCCGCGCGACGAACGCGCCCGCCGCACCAAGCGGCTGGCGGCGGCGGCCACCGCGCTGCCGCCGCAGGAGTGGTTCCTGGCGCAGCTGAACGCGCTGCGCGGGTAGGCGGCGGCGCGCGTACGTGCCGCCGGCCGGTCACCCCGTGCGGTGGCGGTCCTGGAAGCGGGCCGCCTTCGCGCGGTTGCCGCAGCCCTCCATCGAGCACCAGCGGCGGCGGCCGTTCTTGCTGACGTCGTAGAACCACAGCACGCACGCCGAGTCGGCACAGGCGCGGATCCGGTCCGGGCGCTCCGCGTAGAGGCGGACCAGGTCGGCCGCCGCGCACCAGGCGGGCAGCCACGCGGGATCGTCGACGACCACCTCCGAGGCGGCGGTGCCGTTGCGCAGGAGCGGGCGGCGGGCGCCGTGCGCCAGGATCGCGTCGAGCGGCTGCTCGTCCCCGGCGAGCGCCGCGCGCAGGGCGTCGCGGGCGGCGGTCAGCGGCTCGCGTACGGCGTCGGGGGCGACGGCGGTGCCGCCGGCATCCCCAGCGCCGTCGGGCAGGCCGTGCTCGGCGAGCCAGCGGCGCACGCCGCGCGGCTCGTCGAAGAAGTCGACGGCGCGCCCCTGGTCGATCCACCAGGTGTTCACCAGGTCCAGGGCCAGCGGTTCCCCGGTCAGCGGTCGGGCCATGCGCACCAGTATAACCATTGAAGTCGAGTTGACAGGTTAGCGGGGGCATGCTTACGGTTCTGACCGTCTTAACCAGTCAAACTCACTTAGACGGTTGGAGCCTCTCGTGACGATCCGCCACCGCACCGCCCGCGTCGACGGCCTCGACATCTTCTACCGGGAGGCCGGCGACCCGGCGGCGCCGACGTTCGTGCTGCTGCACGGCTATCCGACCTCGTCGGTCGGCTTCGCCCCGCTGATGGCGGAGCTGGCGGACGAGTTCCACGTCATCGCCCCCGACTACCCCGGCTTCGGGCTCAGCTCCGCGCCGCCCGCCGAGGAGTGGGCGTACACCTTCGACCACCTCGCCGACGTCGTCGGCAACCTGCTGGACCAGCTCGGCGTCCGGCGCTACGCGATCTACGTCCACGACTACGGCGCCCCCGTCGGCTTCCGCCTCGCCCTGCGCGGCCCCGAGCGCGTCACCGGCATCGTCAGCCAGAACGGCAACGCCTACGAGGAGGGCCTGACCGACTTCTGGGACCCGATCCGCGCCTACTGGGCCGACCCCGAGGGGCACCGCGAGGCGATGCGCGCGCAGGTCACCCCGGAGGCCACCCGCTGGCAGTACCACCAGGGCGTCCCGGACACCTCGCTGGTCGACCCGGCGCTCGCGGTGCACGACCAGGCGGGGCTCGACCGGCCCGGCAACCAGGAGATCCAGCTCGACCTGCTCCTCGACTACCGCACCAACCCGGCCCGGTACCCCGACTGGCAGGAGTACCTGCGCGTGCACCAGCCGCCGGTACTCGCGGCGTGGGGGCGGCACGACGAGATCTTCGGGCCCGAAGGCGCCCGCGCGTTCGCGCGCGACGCCAAGGACGCGCGGGTCCAGCTGCTGGACGCCGGGCACTTCCCGCTCACCACGCGGTTCACGCAGAGCGCGGGGCTGATCCGGGACTTCCTGCGCGGGCTGTCCGACTGAGGGCACCCGCGCACCCGGGCGGGCACGCCTGGCGGGCGCGCAGCCGGCGACCGGGTCCCCCGGGCCCACCCGGGACCGGGGACCCGGTACTACGCGCCCAGCGTCGCCGCCAGCGTCGTCAGCAGGTCCACCACGCCCCCCGGCCCGTCGACCGTCAGGTCCGCCCGGTCCGCCAGCGCGTCCGCGCCCTCACCCGTCGCCGCCGCGCTGCACACCAGCAGGCCCGGCACGCCCTCCGCGCGCAGCGCGGCCACCGCGTCGTACGCCGCGAGGTCGCCGAGGTCGTCGCCGGCGTAGAGGACGGCGCGGGCGGACGTCTCGTGCGTCAGGGCCGTGAGGGCGCGGCCCTTGTCCATGCCCGGGGGGCGGAGTTCGAGGACGAAGCGGCCCGGCTCGACCACCAGGCCGTGCGCCGCCGCCAGGTCGTCCAGCGGCTTGCGCAGCGCCTCGGCGGCGTCCGCGGGGTTCTCGGCGCGGCGGGTGTGGACGGCGACGGCGCGGCCCTTGTCCTCGATCCACGTGCCCCGCCAGGCGCCCGCCGTCTCCAGCACCCCCGGCAGCTCGGCCTGCACGGCCGCCACGCCCGGGTGCGGCTCGGGGGTACGCAGGGTGCCGGTGGCGGCGTCCCACTGCTCGGAGCCGTAGTGGCCGAGGACCCGCAGGTGCGCCAGGCCCGTGGCGCCGGCGAAGCCGCCGTACCGTACGGCCACCGCGGCGGGCCGGCCGGTGATGACCGCGACCGTGCCGACGCGCGGCGCGAGGCGGCTCAGCGCGGGCACGGCCCCGGGGTGGGCCCGGGCGGCGTCGGGGTCGGGGACGATCGGGGCCAGGGTGCCGTCGAAGTCGAAGGCGACGAGGGACTGTTCCGGATCGGCGAGGAGTGCCGCGAGGCCGGCGCGGCCCGCCTCGGTGCGTGGAACGGGGAGCTGTGCTGCGGAGGTGCTGCCCATGCCCAGGACCCTACCGGGCCGCGGTAACGTGCAGGGCATGTCTGCGAGTGACCCGGCGCTGACCGAGCGGGACTTGGCCGTCCTGGCGCTGGAGAAGCGCGCGTGGCCGGCGCCGGGGGCGAAGGAGCGGGCGATCCGGGAGCGGCTGGGGCTCTCCCCGACGCGCTACTACCAGGTGCTCAACGCGCTCCTGGACGACCCCCGGGCGCTGGCGCACGACCCGGTCACGGTGCAGCGGCTGCGGCGCGTCCGGCAGTCCCGCCGCGACGCCCGGGAGGGCTGAGCGGCCCGTACGGGCCCGGCCGGGCCCCGTACGGCCCGGCGGCACGCGGCGCGCCCCTGCGGGCGGCACACGGCGCGCCCGCGGGCCGCGCTCACTCCTCGCGCGTCGACGCCGACTCGGCGATGCTCTGCAGGTTCGCCAGCACCCGCTCCGGCGGCTCGCCGCCGGCCTCGGCCGCCTTGCCTATCTGCTTCTTCAGCTCCGCGTTCACCCGCGCCCACGACGTCTTGTTGTCCGGGTAGAAGACGGCGGTCTGCAGGTGGTCCAGGAACGGCTGCAGGTCCTTGCGGCCCTCGCTCAGCCTCTCCACCCCGGAGACCGTCGTCGGCAGCAGGTCGTAGCGCTGGGTGAACTTCAGCACGTTGGTGTCCTCGAAGACGAAGTCGAGGAACTTGCCGATCTCGGAGCGGTGCCCGTTGGCCTTGAACGCCATGATCCAGTCGGCGACGCCCATGGTGGACTCCGAGGGGCCGTCCCGGCCGGGCAGCTTCAGGGCGATCCCGAAGTCGACCTTCTCCTGCCGCGCGTCCTGCATCAGCGTCGGGTGGCCGAAGAGCATGCCGACGTCGCCCTTGACGAAGTCGGCGAAGGCGGTGCGCCGGTTGGTCTCGGAGGGCGCGGCGTAGGTGAGGCCGGCGCCGACCAGGTTGTCGCGTATCCAGTTGAAGGTGTGGATGTTCTGCTCGGAGTCGATCGTGTAGCTGCCGACGTCGTCCGTGTACGCGCCGCCGCCGCTGATCATCCACATCAGCGTCTCCGCCTGCGCCTCCTCGGGGCCGAGCGGGAGCGCGTACGGGATCTTCACCCCGGCGTCCTTGAGCGCCTGCGCGGCGTCCAGCAGCTCGTCCCAGTCCTTGGGCGCGTCCTCGGGGTCGGTGCCCAGGCCCGCCGCCTCGAAGAGCGTCTTGTTGTAGAACAGCAGCCGCGAGCTGGACACGAACGGCATGCCGTACTGGACCCGGTTGACCTCGCCGGCGCCGGCGAGGCTGGGCACGAAGTTGGCCTGGGTGGTGATGGAGAGCAGCTCGTCGGTGCTGTAGAGCAGGTCGCGGGAGCTGTATGCGGCGTACGGGCCCATCTGCGCGATGTCCGGCGCGTTGCCGTCCTCGACCATCCTGTCGACCTTGGCGTCGATGTCCTCCCACGGGATGATCTCGACGTCGACCGAGATGCCCGACGTCTGGTTGGAGAACTTCGCCGCGAGCTGCTCCCAGTACCGCCGGGAGGTGTCCGACTCGCCCGTGCCGTACTCGGCGGCCACCAGCTTCAGCGTGACCTCGCCGTCGCCGCTGCCGTCCCCGCATGCGCTCAGCGGTAGGGCCGCCGCACCCGCGGCACCGGCTGCCGCCTTCAGAAATCCACGCCGCTGCACAGCTTTAGCCCATCTCGTATCAGAATCATCTGAGGGGGCGAGTCTGACCGGAACGCCCCTCCCAGGTCTACACCAGACGGATATCACTTCCGTAACCCCCGTCCCCGGCCGCCGTTGCCGCACCGGGTGCCGGGCTGATAGGGAGACCGCGAGCTGAACCGCACGCCAACGGGCGCGGAACGGCACGAAAGCGCGCACGGTCCGTGCCGGTCGGCACCGGCACGGAGCGCGTGAGACGTACGTACGCCAGCACAACCAGGGAGCCGCACCTCATGGCAGCCGCCGAACCGTCCCGCACCGCCGCCGAGACCGCCACCCAGCCGAGTTGCTGGCGCCGAGCCCGGCGGGAGGCGGAGAGCGCCGCCGGGCTGCCGCGGCCAGGGGAGCGGGTGGCCGTCGTCGGCTGCGGCACGTCGTGGTTCATGGCGCAGGCGTACGCCGGGCTGCGGGAGGCCGCCGGGCAGGGGCACACGGACGCCTACGCCGCCTCGGAGTTCCCGGCGGGCCGGCGGTACGACCGGATCGTGGCGATCACCCGGTCCGGGACGACGACCGAGGTGCTGGACCTGCTCGCGGCGGTGCGCGGCACCGCGGGGACCGCGACCACCGCCCTCACGGCGGACCCGGACACGCCCGTCGCCACGGCCGCGGACGAGCTGGTCACGCTGGCGTACGCGGACGAGGAGTCGGTGGTGCAGACCCGGTTCGCGACGACGGCGCTGGCGCTGCTGCGCGCCGGTCTGGAACGGCACGGGGCGCCGGCGGCGGGGGTGAAGTCCGTCACGGACGCGGCGGTCGACGCCGAGCTGGCGGTGACGCAGCCGCTGCCGCCGGAGCTGGCGGCGGCGGTGCAGTGGACGTTCCTGGGCCGGGGCTGGACCTGCGGTCTTGCGGCGGAGGCGGCGCTGAAGATGCGCGAGGCGGCCGGCGCCTGGACCGAGAGCTACCCGGCGATGGAGTACCGGCACGGCCCGATGGCGATCACCGGCCCCGGGCGGGCGGTGTGGCACTTCGGCGAGCTGCCGGAGGGGCTGGCGGCGGACGTGGCCCGGGTCGGCGGCCACCTGAGCGCGGAGTCCACGGCGCGCGGGCTGGACCCGATGGCGGACCTGGTACGGGCGCAGCGACTGGCGGTGGCCGTGGCGGAGGCGAAGGGCCACGACCCGGACCGCCCCCGGAACCTGACCCGCAGCGTCGTCCTCCGGTAGGCCG
>NZ_BAAAPF010000321.1:0-7770 GCF_039531005.1 Streptomyces synnematoformans | reverse complement strand
CACCACCGACCTCGACGCCGCCGACGGCGAGGCGGCGCGCGAGGACGCGCTCGGCACCGCCGGCGGCGTGATGCTCGCCCGCCGCGGCGGCGCGCGCGACGCCCGTACGGTGCGGGCCGTGCTGCTGCGCTGCGTGCGCGACGAGGGGCCCGATGCGCCGGAGCTGGACGCCCTCGCCGCCGGCGCCGGCGGCCGCGCCATCGCCTCCGCCGCCCCCGTGCTCCGGCACGTCTACCGCGAGACCGGCAGCTCGCTGCTGCGCGGCGGCACCGCCCGCGCGCTGGCCGCCACCGACCCGTCGTTCCCCGCGTCGTTCGCCGTCGAGTGCCTGTGGGACTGCGAGGACACCACCCGCGAGATCGGCGCCCGGCACGCCGAGACCGCCGACGCCCGCGTCGTCGCCCGGCTGCGCAGCCTCGCCGCCGACCCGGCCGAGGACGGCGACGTGCAGAGCACCGTGCGCACCCGCATCACCCCGGACGGCGCCGCCGGCTGACGCCCGTCACGCGTCCTTCACGGACGGTCGCGGCCTGCGACAATGACGGCATGACGGCGCGCTGGCAGTTCTGGATCGACCGCGGCGGCACGTTCACCGACGTGGTGGGCAGACGACCGGACGGCACCCTCGTCGCCCGCAAGCTGCTCTCGCACGACCCGGGGCGGTACGGCGCCCACGACGACGCGGCGGTCGCCGGCGTGCGGCTGCTCCTCGGCCTCGGCCCGGACGAGCCGGTGCCCGCGGAGCGCGTCGAGGTGGTCAAGATGGGCACCACCGTCGCCACCAACGCCCTCCTCGAACGCAAGGGCGAGCCGACGGTCCTCGTCGTCACCGAGGGGTTCCGGGACGCGCTGCGGATCGCGTACCAGAACCGGCCGCTGCTCTTCGAGCGCCGCATCCTCAAGCCGGAGGCGCTGTACGAGCGGGTGATCGAGGTGCCCGAGCGCGTCGGCGCGCACGGCGAGGTCGTACGCGAACCGGACCTCGGCGCCGTACGCGCGGCGCTGGCGGACGCCTACCGCGACGGGTTCCGCAGCGCCGCCGTCGTCCTCCTCCACGGCTACCGCCACGCCGGCCACGAGCGGGCCGTCGCCGCGGAGGCCCGCCGCGCGGGCTTCACCCAGATCAGCTGCGGCCACGAGATCAGCCCGCTGATGAAGCTCGTGCCGCGCGGCGACACCACCGTCGTCGACGCCTACCTCTCGCCGATCCTGCGCCGGTACGTCGACCGCGTCGCCGGCGAACTGCCCGGCATCCGGCTGCAGTTCATGCAGTCCAACGGCGGCCTGCGCGAAGCCACCCGCTTCCGCGGCAAGGACGCCGTGCTCTCCGGGCCCGCTGGCGGCGTCGTCGGCATGGTCCGCTCCGCCGCCGAGGCGGGCCACGACCGCGTCATCGGCTTCGACATGGGCGGTACGTCCACCGACGTCTCGCACTACGCCGGCGAGTTCGAGCGCGACTTCGACACCCGGGTGGCGGGCGTACGGATGCGCGCACCGATGCTCAGCATCCACACCGTCGCCGCCGGCGGCGGCTCCGTCCTGCACTTCGACGGCCGCCGCTACCGCGTCGGCCCCGACTCCGCCGGCGCCGTCCCCGGCCCGGCCTGCTACCGCCGCGGCGGGCCGCTGACCGTCACCGACGCCAACGTCATGCTCGGCCGCGTCCAGCCGCGCCACTTCCCCGCCGTCTTCGGGCCCGACGGCGACCAGCCCCTCGACGACGGCGCCGTCCGGCAGGCGTTCACCGAGCTGGCCGCGACCGCCGCCGCGGCCACCGGCGACCGGCGCTCCCCGGAGGAGGTCGCCGCCGGCTTCCTCGACATCGCCGTGCTCAACATGGCCAACGCGGTCAAGAAGATCTCCGTGCAGCGCGGCCACGACGTCACCCGCTATGCGCTGACCAGCTTCGGCGGCGCCGGCGGCCAGCACGCCTGCGCCGTCGCCGACGTGCTCGGCATCGCCACCGTCGTCGTTCCGCCGCACCCCGGCGTGCTCTCCGCGTACGGCATCGGCGTCGCCGCCGCGACGGCCATGCGCGAGCAGGCGGTGGAGGCGGAGCTGACGGCCGCGTCGATGCCGCGGATCCGGCAGGTGTGCGCGGAGCTGGCCGGGCGGGCCGCCGCGGACCTCACCGACGAGGGCATTCCGGCCGACGCCGTGGGCACCGCGGCGCGGGTGCACCTGCGGTACGCGGGCACCGACTCGGCGATCGCCGTGCCGCTGGCGGACGAGGCCGGGATGCGGGCGGAGTTCACCGCCGTCCACCGCAGGCGGTTCGCGTTCACCATGGACAAGCCGGTCGTCGCCGAGGCCGCGTCCGTCGAGGCCGCCGCCGAGCAGGCGCCGCCCGTCGCCGACGAGGCCGCCGCGCCGCGTACCTCCGGAGCGCCGGAACCCGCCGACCGGGTACGGATCTTCGCCGGCGGGCGGTGGTGCGGGGCCGGGCTGTACCAGCGCGCGGAGCTGCACGCCGGCGACGCCGTCACCGGCCCCGCGATCCTCGCCGAGGAGGGGTCCACCACCGTCGTCGACCCCGGCTGGCAGGCCGCCGTACACGACCGCGGGCACCTCACGCTCACCCGCGTCCGCCCGCGGCCCGCCACCCGGGCCGTGGGCACAGGCGTCGACCCCGTGATGCTGGAGGTCTTCAACAGCCTCTTCATGGCCATCGCCGAACAGATGGGCGTACGGCTGGAGAGCACCGCGCACTCCGTCAACATCAAGGAGCGCCTCGACTTCTCCTGCGCTCTGTTCGACGCCGACGGCAACCTGATCTCCAACGCCCCCCACATGCCCGTGCACCTGGGGTCGATGGGGGAGTCCATCAAGGAGGTGCTGCGGCGCAACCGCGACGGCGGGCACGGGCTGCGGCCCGGCGACGTCTACGCCATCAACGACCCGTACCACGGTGGCACGCACCTGCCCGACGTCACCGTCGTCACGCCCGTCTTCGACACTGTGACATCAGCGGCTGACGCCGCGGGGGGCCGGGAACTGCTGTTCCTCGTCGCCTCCCGCGGCCACCACGCCGAGATCGGCGGCATCACCCCCGGCTCGATGCCCGCGTTCAGCCGCACCATCGAGGAGGAGGGCGTCCTCTTCGACAACTGGCTGCTCGTACGCGACGGAGAGCTGCGCGAGGACGAGACGCGCCGGCTGCTGACCTCCGGCCCGTACCCCTCGCGCGCGCCCGACGCCAACCTCGCCGACCTGCGCGCCCAGATCGCCGCCAACAACAAGGGCATCGACGAACTCCACCGCATGATCGGCATGTTCGGCCTCGACGTCGTACGCGCCTACATGGGGCACGTGCAGGACAACGCCGAGGAGTCCGTGCGCCGCGTCATCGCCGCGCTCGGCGACGGCTCGTACCGCTACGAGACCGACGCGGGCGCCGTCATCGAGGTCGCCGTCCGCGTCGACCGCGAGGCACGCAGCGCCGTCGTCGACTTCACCGGCACCTCGCCGCAGCAGCCCGGCAACGCCAACGCGCCCAGCTCGGTCGTCATGGCCGCCGTGCTCTACGTCTTCCGCACCCTCGTCGCCGAGGACATCCCCCTCAACAGCGGCTGCCTGAAGCCGCTGGACGTGCGCATCCCGCCCGGCTCCATGCTCGCGCCGGAGTTCCCCGCGGCCACGGTGGCGGGGAACGTCGAGACCTCCCAGGCGGTCACCGGCGCGCTGTACGCGGCGCTCGGCGTGCAGGCCGAGGGCTCCGGGACGATGAACAACGTCACCTTCGGCAACGACAAGGCGCAGTACTACGAAACCGTCGCCTCCGGCTCCGGCGCCGGCGACGGCTTCCCCGGCGCGGACGTCGTGCAGACCCACATGACCAACTCCCGCCTCACCGACCCCGAGGTGCTGGAGTGGCGCTATCCGGTGCGCGTCGAGGAGTTCGCCGTACGGGACGGCAGCGGCGGCCGGGGCCGCTGGACCGGCGGGCACGGCGCGGTGCGCCGCATCCGGTTCCTGGAGCCGATGACGGTGACGCTGCTGACCGGGCACCGGCGGGTGGCGCCGTACGGGATGGCGGGCGGCGGGCCGGGGGCGCTCGGCCGCAACGCCGTGGAGCGGGCCGACGGCACGGTGGAGCCGCTGGCCGGCTGCGACACGGTGGACGCCGGGGCGGGGGACGTGCTGCGGGTCGAGACCCCGGGCGGCGGCGGGTACGGCGACGAGGAGTGAGCGGCCGCGGGACCGCGGGTGCGCCGGGCCGGGCGCGCCCGCCCGCCGCCCCGGCCGGAGGCCGCACCGTTTCGGCCGATGTCGGTGGCACCGCCTAATCTGTCCGTCGTGACTGCTCCGACCACCGCGACGCCCGCCTCCGGCGCGCCCCGGCCCGCCCCGGGGCCGGCCGCCGACGAGGGCCTGGCCCGCCGGCTGCGCGCCCTGGCGTGCACGGCCCCGCTGCACGACCTGGACGCCCGCAAGGCGATGCTCGCGGGCGAGTTCGGGGTGTACGCCATGGCGGAGGTGGCGCTGTCCGCCATCGACCTGGTCACGCTGCAGATGGACTTCGACACCGGCGCCGAGCCCGACGAGGTCGTCGCCCGGCTGCTGCCGCGGGTCGCCGCCCAGGCGCCGCTGCGCCCCCGCACCGAGCACGAGCGGGTGGCCCGCTGGGTGCTGGACAGCCTGGTCAACGTCGGTAGCGTCGACCGCGGCTTCCGCGCGGTGTACGGCACGTTCGGCCACGACGGGGCGTATGTGCGCAGGGAGTACGACTTCAAGCTCATCGAGGAGGTCCCCGGCCCCGGCGGCGCGGTCTACCTGCGCACCACCGACGAGGCGGTCAACGTGCTGGTGGGCGCCCTCGACACCGATGTCACCAGCGCGCAGATCGCCGCCGAGGTCAAGCTGGAGGTCCTCATCAGCCGCGGCCGGCTCGCCGACGCCCAGCTCGCCGCCGAGCAGGCCCGCTACCGCACCGTGCAGTACGCCGAGACCCTGCGCCGCACCCTGGAGGCCACCCGGCGCAACGTCCGCGCGGTGGACTGGCTGCAGACCGTGCCGGCGATGATCGACGAGGCCCTCGACCACGTCGCCGACCGCTACCGGCACGAGAACGCCATCCTCACCAACATCCGCCGCGCCCGCGACGAGGCGGAGGACCCGGACCACAAGCGCCGCGCCGCCGAGCTGGTCGACATCGTCAAGGACTGCATCCGCCGCCACACCCAGCTGCAGACCCGGCTGCTGGACGCCGGCCCGCTGTTCCGCGCCGAGCAGGACCGGCAGGCGTTCGCCCCGCCCGCCGCCCGCACCGGCGTCGACCTGTACGGCCAGCTCCTCGCCCCGGTGCTGCCGCTGCCGGTCTCCGCCGCCCACCGCGTCACCGACGCCTTCTTCGCCCGCGGCACCGGCCTGCGCGCCCCGCACGCCGTGCGCCTCGCCGACCTGGCGGAGCTGCTGCTCACACCCCCGCTCGAACGGGCCCACCTCGGCGCCGAGATGCCCGAGCCGGACCTCGTGGCCACCCCGGACGACAGCCGGTTCAGCGAGGAGCAGCTCGCCGCCGCGGGCGAGCTGCTCGACCTGCCGCCGGACGCCCCGCGCCGGCTCTCCGGGCTGCTCGCCGACGCCCGCCGCCGCGACCCCGGCCTGCCGTACCTCGTCGCCCTCCTCGCCGTGCACGCCGCGGGCCCGGCCGTGGGGACGGCGTACCGGCAGGGGGACGAGCGGCTGCTGTTCGCCGTGGACGACGGCACGCAGATGACGGACGCCGAGTTCGGCGGCGCCGACCTCATCGTCGGCACGGCACTGCTGGACGCCGCCGGGATGGCGGCCGGACGCTCGGAGGCCGCCTCGTGACCCCCGACCCCGCCACCGCTCCCACGGTGCCCGGCGGCACGGCGGCGCCCGGCGCCGGCCACCCGCCCGCGGTCACCCCCGCCGACGCCGCCGACGCCGCCCGCCTGGTCTCCTTCGGCCTGCAGCCCAAGCTGCTGCCCGCCCGCGACCTGGAATACGCCGAGCTGCTCCGCCGCTACCGCGACGAGCCGCCCTTCGCCCGCCTCGCCGACGCCGTCGCCACCGGCCTCGGCCTCGTCGTGCTGGAGGTGTCGGCCCGTACCGGCATGGCCGTCACCGCCGCCGAGGACTCCGTCTTCGCCGTCCGCATGGGCGACTACGCCCGCCGTGCCGCCACCGACTCCGCCGACCGCTTCCTGCACGGCCTGGCCCATCTCGCCGTCGCCGCCATGGCGTTCCCGCGCCCCGAGGACCTGGCCGACGACGGGTACATCGGCCGGGTCAGCGTCAACGGCGTCGACGCCTTCGTCCGCCAGGCGTGCCGCCGGCTGGAGGAGCGCGCCGAGGAGGCCGGCGAGAACACCGACCCGGCCGAGGGCGAGCGCGGCCTGGAGGCCGCCTGGCGGGTGTACGCGCGCCGCAGCGCCACCGGCGCCACGAAGGACGCCCGCCGGCTCGCCGGCTCCACCACCGGCATCATCGGCAAGGCCATGGCGTTCCTCACCGACTCCGGCTTCCTGCAGCGCACGTCGGACGACGCCGGCGGCACGTACCGCACCACCGCCCGCTACCAGCTCCAGGTGCGGGACATGGCGGGCGGCGCGGCCATGTCCGAGCTGCTGGAGCTGGGCGTCGTACCGGTCGCCGACGGCAGCGCCACCCTGGTGCCCGCCGACGACGACGGCGAGCCCGCCGGCGGGGCGCTGCCCTTCTACCCCGGCCGGCCCGAGCCGGCCTGACGGCCGGCCGAGAGTCACGAGCGAAGGCCCCACTCACATGTACGAGCTGTCCCGGATCCGCCTCTACTCCATCGGACCCGCCGGTGCGCGGTACGCCGACACTGTGCTCGACCTGCGCGGCGTCGGCGGCGAGGTGCCCCGGCCGGCGCCCGCCCAGGGCGACTTCTTCGCCGCCGAGCCCACCGGCCCGCCGCGCCGGCCCGCACCCGCGGGCGTGCTGTTCCTGGAGAACGGCGGCGGCAAGTCCGTGCTGCTGAAGCTGATCTTCTCCGTGATGCTGCCCGGCCACCGCAACACCCTCGGCGGCGCCAGCTCCGGCGTGCTGCGCAAGTTCCTGCTCGCCGACGACACCGGGCACGTCGCGCTGGAGTGGCAGCACACCGTGACCGGCGAGCAGATCGTCGTCGGCAAGGTGAGCGAGTGGCGCGGCCGGCAGGTCTCCGGCGACCCGCGGAAGTTCGCCGAGGCGTGGTACTCGTTCCGCCCCGGGCCCGGGATGGGCCTGGACGCGCTGCCGGTCGCGGAGATGTCGGCGGCTGCGGCGGTGCGCCCCGCCGCCGAGGGCGCGTCGGGCGCCCGGGGGCGGCGCCGCACGATGAAGGGCTTCCGGGACGCGCTGACCGAGGCCGGCAAGGCGTACCCGCACCTGGACGTGGCGTGGGAGGAGATCCACGAGCGGTGGAACGAGCACCTGGGGCGCCTCGGCCTCGACCCGGAACTCTTCCGCTACCAGCGGGAGATGAACGCCGACGAGGGGGAGGCCGCCGGGCTGTTCGCGGTGAAGAACGACTCCGACTTCACCCACCTGCTGCTCCGCGCGGTCACCGACACCCGCGACACCGACGGCCTCGCCGACCTCGTGCACGGCTTCGCGCACAAGCTGGGCCGCCGGGCCGAGCTGACCGCCGAGCGGGACTTCACCGCCGGCTCCCTCGACCTGCTCGCCCACATCGGCACCGGCGCCGAGCAGCGCACCCGCGCCCGTGACGTGCTCGCCGGCGCCGAGCGCCGGGCCCGGGCCATCGACGGCCGGCTCACCGCGCTGGCCGGGGCGGTC
>NZ_BAAAPF010000320.1:0-7791 GCF_039531005.1 Streptomyces synnematoformans | reverse complement strand
CGAGCGCGGCGGCGGCGCCCGCCGGGGTGCCCGGCCGCCCGGGGGCCGGCAGCTCGGTCGGGTGCAGCGGCAGGTACAGCGTGAACGTCGAGCCGCGGCCCGGCTCGCTGTCGACGTGGATCTCACCGCCCAGCAGCCGGGCGATCTCCCGGCTGATCGACAGCCCGAGCCCGGTGCCGCCGTACTTCCGGCTCGTCGTGCCGTCGGCCTGCTTGAACGCCTCGAAGATCACACCCATCTTGGTGGCCGGGATGCCGATACCGGTGTCGGTGACCGAGAACGCGATCAGCTCCGCGTCCGGGTCGCGCAGCGCGCCCTGCTCCAGCAACTGCTCCTTGATGGCCGCCGGCACGTCGTCCCGGGCGGTGCGGATCAGCAGCTCCACGGCCCCGCTGTCGGTGAACTTCACCGCGTTCGACAGCAGGTTGCGCAGCACCTGCAGCAGCCGCTGCTGGTCGGTGCTGAGCGTCGCGGGCGGGTCCGGCGAGACGCGTACGGAGAAGTCGAGGCCCTTCTCCGCCGTCAGCGGCCGGAACGTCGCCTCCACGTAGTCGACGAGCTGCACCAGTGCGATCCTGGTGGGGCTCACGTCCATCTTGCCGGCCTCGACCTTCGACAGGTCGAGGATGTCGTTGATGAGCTGCAGCAGGTCGGAGCCGGCGCCGTGGATCGTCTCGGCGAACTCCACCTGCTTCGGCGTCAGGTTCCCGTCGCCGTTGTCGGCGAGCAGCTTGGCCAGGATCAGCAGGGAGTTCAGCGGCGTGCGCAGCTCGTGCGACATGTTCGCCAGGAACTCGGACTTGTACCGCATCGAGACCGCCAGCTGCTCGGCCCGCTCCTCCAAGCCCTGTTTGGCCTCCTCGATCTCGACGTTCTTGATCTCGATGTCGCGGTTCTGCCGGGCCAGCAGCTCGGCCTTCTCCCCCAGCTCGGCGTTGGACTCCTGCAGCGCCTTCTGCCGCACCTCCAGCTCGCCCTGCCGGTCGCGCAGCTGCGCCGCCAGCTCCTGGGACTGGCTCAGCAGCACCTCGGTCTTGGAGTTGACGCTGATGGTGTTGACGCTGGTGGCGATCACCTCGGCGATCTGGCCCAGGAAGTCCTTCTGGATCTGGGTGAACGGCTGGAACGACGCCAGCTCCACCACGCCCAGCACCCGGCCCTCGAAGATCAGCGGCAGCACGACGACGTGCGCCGGCGGCGCCTCGCCCAGCCCCGAGGCGATCTTCAGATAGCCCTTGGGGACGTTGTCGATGATCATCGGGCGGCGTTCCTGCGCGGCGGTGCCCACCAGCGTCTCGCCGGGCCGCAGCACCTGCGGCAGCTCGCTGCCGGAGTGCCCGTACGAACCGATCATCCGCAGCTCGTACGCGTCGTCCCCGCTGGCCGCACCGATCTCGACCACGGCCTCCGCGCCGGTGCGCTGCGCCAGGAAGAACGCGCCGTGCTGCGCGGCGACCACCGGCGTCAGCTCGCTCATGATGAGCCGGGCCACGTCGGCGAGGTCGCGCCGGCCCTGCAGCAGGCCGGAGATGCGGGCGAGGTTGCCCTTGAGCCAGTCCTGCTCCTTGTTGGCGATGGTGGTCTCGCGGAGCTTCACGATCATCGTGTTGATGTGGTCCTGTAGCTCCATCATCTCGCCGGAGGCGTCCACGTCGATCTTGAGGTTGAGGTCGCCGCGGGTCACCGCGGTGGCCACCTGCGCGATCTGCCGCACCTGGCTGGTCAGGTTGTTCGCCATCAGGTTCACGGACTCCGTGAGGTCCTTCCAGATCCCGGAGACCCCCGGCACCCGCGCCTGCCCGCCGAGGCGGCCCTCGGTGCCCA
This sequence comes from Streptomyces synnematoformans, assembly GCF_039531005.1. Taxonomy (NCBI): domain Bacteria; kingdom Bacillati; phylum Actinomycetota; class Actinomycetes; order Kitasatosporales; family Streptomycetaceae; genus Streptomyces; species Streptomyces synnematoformans. The sequence goes on along the minus strand of NZ_BAAAPF010000320.1, from coordinate 5,967 downwards.
CCTCGCGGGAGACCCGGGTGACCTCGTCACCGAAGGACGACAGCTGGTCGACCATCGTGTTGATCGTGGTCTTCAGCTCCAGGATCTCGCCCTGTGCGGCCACGTCGATCTTCTTCGACAGGTCGCCGCTGGCCACGGCGGTGGTCACCATGGCGATGTTGCGCACCTGGTTGGTGAGGTTGGAGGCCATCGAGTTCACGGACTCGGTGAGGTCCTTCCACGTGCCCGAGACGCCGGGCACGCGGGCCTGGCCGCCGAGCCGGCCGTCCGTGCCGACCTCGCGGGCCACGCGGGTCACCTCGTCGGCGAACGACGACAGCGTCTTGACCATGGTGTTGACGGTGGCGGCGAGCTGCTGGACCTCGCCGCGGGCCTCGACGGTGACCGTACGGGTCAGGTCGCCGTTGGCGACGGCGGTGGCGACCTGGGAGATGTTGCGCACCTGGCTGGTCAGGTTGACCGCCATCTGGTTCACGTTGTCGGTGAGGTCCTTCCAGATGCCGGAGACCCCGCGCACCCGGGCCTGCCCGCCGAGCTGCCCCTCGGTGCCGACCTCGCGCGCCACCCGCGTGACCTGCTCGGCGAACGACGACAGCTGATCGACCATCGTGTTCACCGTCGTCACGAGTTCGAGGATCTCGCCCCGCGCGTCGACGGTGATCTTCTTGGACAGGTCGCCGCGCGCCACCGCGGTGGTGACCTCGGCGATGCTGCGCACCTGGGAGGTCAGGTTGTTCGCCATCGAGTTGACGGACTGGGTGAGGTCCTTCCACGTACCGGAGACGCCCTGCACCTCCGCCTGGCCGCCGAGCTGCCCCTCGGTGCCGACCTCCCGGGCCACCCGCGTCACCTGCTCGGCGAACGACGACAGCTGATCGACCATCGTGTTCAGGGTGTTCTTCAGCTCCAGGATCTCGCCCCGGGCGTCCACGTCGATCTTCTGCGACAGGTCACCGCGCGCGACCGCCGTCGCGACCTGCGCGATGTTGCGGACCTGGCCGGTCAGGTTGCCGGCCATGAAGTTGACCGAGTCCGTCAGGTCGCGCCAGACGCCGGCGACGCCCTGCACCCGGGCCTGGCCGCCGAGCCGGCCCTCGGTGCCGACCTCGCGCGCCACCCGCGTCACCTGCTCGGCGAACGACGACAGCTGATCGACCATCGTGTTGATGGTGTTCTTCAGTTCCAGGATCTCGCCGCGGGCGTCGACCTCGATCTTCTGCGACAGGTCACCGCGCGCCACGGCCGTCGTCACCTGCGCGATGTTGCGGACCTGAAGGGTCAGGTTGCTCGCCATGGAGTTGACGGAGTCGGTCAGGTCCTTCCACGTGCCCGAGACCCCCTCGACGCGCGCCTGCCCGCCGAGCCGGCCCTCGGTGCCCACGTCCCGCGCCATCCGCGTGACCTGGTCGGCGAAGGAGGACAGCTGGTCCACCATCGTGTTGACGGTGTTCTTCAGCTGGAGCATCTCGCCGGAGACGTCGACGGTGACCTTCTGCGACAGGTCGCCGTTCGCGACCGCCGTCGTCACCTGCGCGATGTTGCGGACCTGGCCGGTCAGGTTGTGGAAGGCCGTGTTGACCGAGTCGACGAGGTCCTTCCACGTGCCCGCGGCGCCCGGCACCTGCGCCTGCCCGCCCAGCTCGCCCTCGGCCCCGACCTCGCGGGCGACCCGCGTGACCTCGGAGCCGAAGGACGACAGCTGGTCGACCATGGTGTTGACGGTGTTCTTCAGCTCCAGCATCTCGCCGGCCACGTCGACCGTGACCTTCTGCGACAGGTCGCCGTTCGCCACGGCCGTCGTCACCTGCGCGAACTCGCGCACCTGCCGGGTGAGGTTGGAGAAGGCGGTGTTCACCGAGTCGGTGAGGTCCTTCCAGATCCCCGCCGCGCCCGGCACCTGCGCCTGTCCGCCGAGCCGCCCCTCCGCGCCGACCTCGCTGGCCACGCGCGTGACCTCGCCGGCGAAGGTGCGCAGCGTCTCGGTCATCGTGTTGATCGTGTCCGCGAGCTGGGCGACCTCGCCGCGTGCGCTCACGGTCACCTTCTGCGACAGGTCGCCGTTGGCGACCGCGGTGGTGACCTGCGCGATGCCGCGCACCTGGGCGGTGAGGTTGCCCGCCATCAGGTTCACGCTGTCGGTGAGGTCCTTCCACACCCCGCCGACGCCCTCGACCCGGGCCTGCCCGCCCAGCTCGCCCTCGGTGCCCACCTCGCGGGCCACCCGGGTCACCTCGGAGGAGAACGCGGAGAGCTGGTCGACCATCGTGTTGACGGTGTTCTTCAGCTCCAGCATCTCGCCGTCGACGTGGACGGTGACCTTGCGCGACAGGTCGCCCTTGGCGACCGCCGTCGTGACCAGGGCGATGTCGCGGACCTGGGCGGTCAGCCGGTACGCCATGGTGTTCACGGAGTCCGTGAGGTCCTTCCAGGACCCGGACATCCCCCGCACCTTCGCCTGGCCGCCGAGCTTGCCCTCGGTGCCGACCTCGCTGGCGACCCGGGTCACCTCGTCCGTGAACACCGACAGCTGGTCCACCAGGCCGTTGACCGTACGGCCCATCTTCAGCACTTCGCCGCGCAGCGGGTGCGGGATGCCGTCCTGGCCCTGTGGCCGCAGGTCCATGCGCTGCTGCAGGTCGCCTTCCGCCACCGCGGTCAGCACCCGGCCGACGTCGGCCAGGGGCCGTACGAGATCGTCGACCAGCGCGTTCGAGGCGTCCACCGCCGCCGCCCACGACCCCTCGCAGGGCCCTGCGGTCAGCCGCTCCGCCAGCTTGCCCTCCCGGCCGACCATGCGTCGCACCCGCGACAGCTCGCCGGTGACGTGCAGGTTACGCTCCGCGACCTCGTTGAAGACCTCGGCGATCTCCGCCATCACGCCGTCGCCGCTCACCCGGAGCCGCTTGCGGAAGTTTCCGTCACGCATGGATTCCAGCGCGCCCAGCATGCGGTAGAGCGAGGCCGTGTCGACCTGTGTCGTCCCGGAGGCCGTCCGGGAGCGTCCGCCCTTCGTGCGCGTACTCGCACCCTGCGCGCTCGCGTCAGACTCCACTGTGTCCCTCCCGCAGGGTCGACGTTCGCCTCGGGCTCCCTCCGAAGCCCTCCCAGTGTTTCACCCCGGCCCTGGCAGGCCATAACAGTTCGGCGGCTAAGGCGCACTTTCCGAGTGTTAAGAGAAGGATCCGGCATCTGTCCGCAGGGGGAAGGTAAGTACCCTGGCATCCGCCGTCCATCCCTAGACCGGGAGAGTGGCACATCGAGAGGAGAACTGGTGAGCACCGCGCGGGCTGCGGCCACCTTCGAGCCGGTCGGGCGCTCCGTCGCCGCGGCCAGGACCTTCGTCCGCGACACCCTCCAGGGCTGGGGCTACCCCGAGGCTACCGACGACGCCGTCGTACTGACCAGTGAGCTTGTCACAAATGCCATAATCCATGCCGGTACAGCCGTGGATGTCCTTTGTGTCCGTATGGCCGACGCGGTACGGGTCGAGGTCGCGGACCGGCACGCCGAACGCGAGTTGCCGCTGCACAGCCCCGCGCAACAGCCCACCCCCCTTGACCGCGAGGGCGGCCGCGGCCTGATGCTCTGCGCCGCGCTCGCCAGCCGCTGGGGCGTCGACTACACCGCCGAGCACAAGTGCGTCTGGTTCCAGCTCAACGTCGCCGAGCCGGCCGCCGGCACCCGCGCCGCCGGGCCGGAACTGCCCGTCGACGAGCTGCCGCTGGCCGACGAGCGCATCCGCGTCGCCGTCGTCCGCATCGACCGCGGCGGCCTGGTCAGCGAGTGGAACGACGACGCCCGCGACCTCTTCGGCTACGAGCCGGAGAAGGTCATCGGCAAGCCCCTCGGCGACCTCGCCGCCTGGCCGCACACTCCCGGCACCGGCACCGGACTGGTCGAGGCCCTCCAGCTCTCCCGCTGGGAGGGCTCGTACGGCATCCGCTGCAACGACGGGCGCGTCACCCCCGTGTACGCCTCGCACATGCGCATGCGCAGCACCTCCGGCGACCCGTCGACGATCTGCCTGATGGTCCGCGACCGCGAGCGCGCCGTCCTGCAGAGCCCGCTGCGCGCCTCCGGCGGCGACACCTCCGGCGGCGAAGGCCGCACCGGCGCCTTCCCCGGCGGCGACTCCTTCGAGGCGTTCATCGGCACCCCCTCCCCCGACGACCTCGACGGCCTGCTCCAGCGCACCGTCGAGCGCGCCCGGGACATGCTCGCCGGCGACGCCGCGTACCTGCTGCTCGCCACCGACGACGAAACCGAACTGGAAGTACGCGCCTCCACCGGACTGCCCTCCGCCCGCCAGCGGTTCGCCCGCGTCCCCGTCGAGACCGGCACCGGACGCTACGGGTCCGCCCGCCTCCCGGCCGTCCACGAGGACCTCATGGCCGACCCCGACGCCGTACCGCTGCTGGCCGCCACCGGCATGCGGTCCGTCGTCTCCGTACCGCTGAAGGTCGAGGGCCGGCTCACCGGCTCCCTCGGCGTCGCCGCCGAGATGCCCGGCCGCTACACCAACGAGGAGGCCCTGCGGCTGCAGTTCGCCGCCGACCGCATCGCGCTCGCCGTCGAATCCGCCCGCCTCGGCGAGCTGGAGCGGCTGCGCCGCGGCTCCCTGTCCTTCCTCGTCGAGGCGTCCGACCTGCTCGCCGGCACCCTCGACCGGGACCAGACGCTGGCCCTCATGGCCCAGATGATCGTCCCCACGCTCGCCAGCTGGTGCGCCGTCTACACCCTCCCCGAGCAGGCAGAGCCCGAACTCAGCTACGTCCTGCACGAGGACGAGGACCGCATCGACGACCTGCGCGCCCTGCTCTCCCGCATCGACCCGCCGGACGCCGTCCTCGTCCCGGGCGCCCGCCTGTGGCGCGGCCCCGGCGACGCGGCGCACACCCTGGCGATGCGCAGCTCGTTCCTCAGCCTCAGCATCGTGGGCAACCCGACCGTCGCCGAAGACGCCGAAACATCCCTGGCCACGGCCGCGACCGTCGGTGGCGAAACCGTTGTGCTGCCGCTCGTCGCCCGCAACCGCGTCATCGGCATGCTCGTCCTGGGCAAGCCGGCCGACGAGCACTTCCGCCAGGAGATCCTCGAACTCGCCGAGGACCTCTCCCGCCGGGCGGCCCTCGCACTCGACAACGCGCGCCTCTACTCCGAGCGCACCACCATCAGCCAGTCCCTGCAGCGCAGCCTCCTGCCCCCGGGCCTTCCTGACGTCCCCGGCGTCGAGGTCGAGGTCATCTACCGCCCGGCCGGCGAAGGCAACGAGGTCGGCGGCGACTTCTACGACCTCTTCGAAATCCGGGACGGCACCTACGGCTTCGCCATCGGCGACGTCTGCGGCACGGGCCCGGAAGCCGCCGCCGTCACGGGCCTCGCCCGCACGGCCCTGCGCCTGCTGGCCCGCGAGGGCTTCGGCGGCCCGGCGGTACTGGAGCGCCTCAACGCCGCCATCCTCGACGAGGGCGCCCGCGGCCGCTTCCTGACCCTCCTCTACGGCGAACTCTGGCCCCAGCCCGACGGCAGCGCCGTCCTCAAGACCGTCTGCGCCGGCCACCCGCCCCCGCTCCGCCTCCGCCCCGACGGCACGGTGGAACAGGCCACGGAATCCCAGCCGCTGCTGGGCGTCCTGGACGACCTGGAACTCCACAGCGAGGAACTGGTCCTCGACCCGGGCGACGTCCTCCTGTGCGTCACGGACGGCGTCACGGAACGCCGCGAAGGCACCCGGATGCTCGGCGACGAGGGCCTGGTCGACGTCCTCACGACCTGCACGGGCCTCACCGCCGGCGCCGTGGCGGCCCGGGTACTGCGGACGGTGGAGCGGTTCGCGGCGGAGCCGGCGTCGGACGACATGGCCATCCTGACGATGCGGGTCCCGGCGCAGCTGAACGGCAACGGGGCGTCCTGAAATGACTCAACCCCCGGACGGTGTCCGGGGGTTGAGTACTAAAGATTGTTCGG
>NZ_BAAAPF010000319.1:0-7803 GCF_039531005.1 Streptomyces synnematoformans | reverse complement strand
GACACCGCGGCGGGCGGCCGTCGACTCCCCCGGCGGCCGGCTGACGAAGGTCGCCGGCCGCCGCTGCCTGGACCTGCTCGGCTCGGCGCGGGCGCGGCGGGAGCGGTACGCGGGCGAGTGGCTGCCGGAGCCGCTGCCGGACCGCGCGGAGCTGTTCGGCGGCCCGGCGGGCGGGTCGGCGGCGGACCCGGCGGACCCGGCGGAGCGCGTGACGCCGGACAAGTCGGTGCACATGGCGTTCCCCGCGCTGGAGCCCCGCCTGGAGCTGCTGGAACGCACGGTCAACGGCCAGCTCGGCGTGGTGGTACGGGTGGGCGGGGCCACGGTGACGGTGCTCGCGTTCGAGGTGGCGGACGAGAAGATCACGCAGATCTGGGCGGTGCGCAACCCGGAGAAGCTCCGCGCGTGGGCGGCGGCCTGAGCGGCGCGGCGGCCGGCCCGGTCACGGGCGCGGCCGGCCGTCTGCACATCCCTTGAACTCACCGGGCCCGTACCCGCAGCCCGGCCGTCCGCCGGTCCGCCCGCCCGCTCTGCCCAACCAAGCACATCAAACAGGGACTTACTGGCGCGCCGGCAGCACCGTTGCGTGCGCACCCCCTTGACGACGCCCGCCCGCGGGCGTAAACCAACTCAGCGTGAGAGAGCGCTCTCTTTCGCTCAATCATTCATTCCTTGAAGCCTGATCGAAGAGCCGACAAGCGCACCATCCGCCCCACCGGGTGCTTCCCGCACCACGAGCCGACGACTCAGGAGTGTCACGCATGCGCGTACCCCCCACCGGAGACTCGCCCCGGCGGTCCACCAGATCCGGCCCCTCGCGCCGCACCCTGCTGGCCGCCGCCGCGGCGGCGGCCGCGGTGCCGGCCACGGGCCTGGCGGTCTCCCAGGCGACCGCGGCCCCGCCGCGGTCCGCGGACCGGCCGCTCGCCGACCCGGACCTCGGCCCCAACGTGATCTTCTTCGACCCGTCCACCCCCGACATCCAGGGCCGGCTGGACCAGATCTTCCGCCGGCAGGAGTCGGCGCAGTTCGGCACCGGCCGCTACGCGCTGCTCTTCAAGCCCGGCACGTACAACGGCCTCAACGCCCAGCTCGGCTTCTACACCTCCGTCCTCGGCCTCGGCCTGTCCCCCGACGACACGCACATCAACGGGGACGTGACCGTGGACGCCGGCTGGTTCGACGGCAACGCCACCCAGAACTTCTGGCGCTCCGCGGAGAACCTGTCGCTCAGCCCCGTCAGCGGCACCAACCGCTTCGCCGTCTCCCAGGCCGCGCCCTTCCGCCGCATGCACGTGCGCGGCAACCTCAACCTCGCGCCGTCCGGCTACGGCTGGGCCAGCGGCGGCTACATCGCCGACAGCCGCGTCGACGGCACCGTGCAGCCGTACTCGCAGCAGCAGTGGTACACCCGCGACAGCAGCATCGGCGGCTGGCTGAACGCGGTGTGGAACATGGTCTTCTCCGGCGTCGAGGGCGCCCCCGGGCAGTCCTTCCCCGACCCGCCCTACACCACCCTGGACACCACGCCGATCTCCCGCGAGAAGCCGTTCCTCTACCTCGACGGCGCGGAGTACCGCGTCTTCCTCCCCGCGCTGCGCCGCAACGCCCGCGGCACGACCTGGGGCGGCGGCCCGCAGGGCGAGTCGCTGCCGCTCTCGGACTTCCACGTCGTCAAGGAGGGCGCGACCGCCGCGAGCATCAACGCCGCCCTGCGGGAGGGCAAGCACCTGCTGCTCACCCCGGGGATCTACCACGTCGACGCGCCGATCGTCATCGACCGGGCGGACACCGTGGTCCTCGGCATCGGCTACCCCACGATCATCCCGGACGGTGGCGTACGCGCCATGACCGTCGCCGACGTCGACGGCGTGCGGCTCGCCGGCTTCCTGCTGGACGCCGGGCCGGAGAACTCCGACGTGCTGCTCGAAGTGGGCCCGGAGGGCTCGTCCGCGGGGCACGAGGGCAACCCGACCACGCTGCAGGACGTGTTCATCCGCATCGGCGGCGCCGGCCCCGGCAAGGCGACCACCTGCATGGTGATCAACAGCCGGCACGTGCTCGTCGACCACACCTGGGTGTGGCGCGCGGACCACGGCGACGGCGTCGGCTGGGAGACCAACCGCTGCGACTACGGCGTCGTCGTCAACGGCGACGACGTGCTGATCACCGGGCTCTTCGTGGAGCACTTCAACAAGTACGACGTGCGGTGGAACGGCGAGCGCGGGCGCACGGTCTTCTTCCAGAACGAGAAGGCCTACGACGCGCCGAACCAGGCCGCGATCCAGAACGGCGACCTGCGGGGCTACGCCGCGTACAAGGTCGCCGACGACGTCGGCGAGCACGAGGGCTGGGGCATGGGCAGCTACTGCTACTACAACGTCGACCCGACCATCGTGCAGGAGCACGGCTTCGCCACCCCGACGGGCCCGGGGATCAGGTTCCACCACATCATGGTCGTCTCGCTCGGCGGCCAGGGGCAGTACGCCCACGTCGTCAACGACCACGGCGGCCCCACCTCGGGCACCGACACGATCCCGGCCAAGGTCGTCGCCTACCCCTGAGCCGCACCCGGCGGGTGCAGCGGCCCCGCCCCCGGTCCAGCGGACGCCGGGGGCGGGGCTCCGCCACACCGCTGCCCCGGCGCCGCCGCTGCCGGTCAGGCCGAGTCGCGTACGACCAGCGAGGGGCGGAAGACCACCGAGGGCGGCACGGCGCCGGGCTCCCGGATCTGCCGCAGCAGCAGCCGCGCCATCTCGCCGGCCATGTCCTCCACGGGCTGCCGCACGGTCGTCAGGGCCGGCTCCGCAGCCTCGGCGGCCTCGCTGTCGTCGAAGCCGACCACGCCCACGTCCTGCGGCACCCGGCGGCCGGCGCGCAGCAGCACGGGCACGGCGCCCAGCCCCATCAGGTCGGAGGCGACGAACACGCCGTCCAGCCCCGGGTGGCCGGCGAGCAGCCGGCGCATCGCCTCGGCCCCGCCGGCCCGGGTGAAGTCGCCCTCCGCCCACGGCAGGTCCGGCACCCCCAGCGCGGCGAGCGCGCCGCGGAACCCGTCGAGCCGCTCCTGCGCGGCCGGCATGTCCTGCGGGCCGGCCACCGTGCCGATCAGCCGGCGGCCCTGGGCCACCAGGCGCTCCGCGGCCAGCCGGGCGCCGGCGCGCTGGTCGACCTCGACGTACGGCAGCGCGGCCGCCCGGCCCGGGCGGCCGGCCAGCACGGTCGGCAGCGCGGTCTCGGCGAGCATCCGGGGCAGCGGGTCGTCCGGGTGCGAGGAGACCAGGACGACGCCGTCGACGTGCCCCTGGCGCAGGTACGCGAGCACCTGCGCGCGCGACGCCTCGTCGTCGGCGACCATCAGCACGGTCTGCAGGCCGGCCGGGCGCAGCTCCCGGAGGAGCCCGCTGACGACCCGGCCGAAGTGCGGGTCGCTGAACATCCGGCCGATGAACGGGGTGGCGAGGTGGCGCTGTTCGCGCTCGGAGACCACCAGGGCCACGGAGTCCGTGCGCCGGGTCACCAGGGAGCGGGCGGCCCGGTTCGGCGCGTAGCCCGTGGCGGTGATCGCCTCCTCGACCTTGCGGCGCAGCGCGGCGTCGACCGTGGGCAGGCCGTTGATGACCCGCGAGGCCGTCGCCCGGGACACTCCGGCCACCCGGGCCACGTCCTCCAGGGTGGCGGGGCGGCCGGGCCGCCGGGCTTCTGTTGCCATGGAGCCTTTATACCGTCCCGCCGTACGCGCCGAGAGAGCGCTTCCCCGTACAACCGCCGCAGGCCGGCGGACCACTTGACGAACCGCCGATCGCCCGGGCCGCAGTCTTTGGAGAGCGCTCTCTGCGGCTCAAGCGTATCCCGGGGACCGGCCGCCGGCCCGGGCGCCGGATGCAGCATCATGGGGTGAAGTGCGTAGCCGAGACGACAGGGCGCGATGGCGAGATGATGCAACCCGGCGATTTCATGATGGCCACCAGGAGCCGCGGCTACTCGCCGCAGCAGGTCGACCGCGTCGTCGGCGACCTGCTCGCCGAGCGGGAGGCCGCCGTACGCCGCGCCAGAGACCTGGAAGCGCAGGTGGAGGCGAGCGGACGGCACCTGGCCGGGCTGCTCGAACAGGTCTCGGCCCTCGGGCCGCAGACGTACGAGTCCCTCGGCGAGACCGCCCGCAAGCTCTATCTGGACGCCAGAGCCGAGGCCGACCGGGTGCGCGAACAGGCCGAGGCGGAGTGCCGGGAGCTGCAGGAGGCCGCCCGCGCCGCCGCGGAGGAGCGCGGCAAGGAGGCGGCGCAGCACGCCGAGCGCATACGGGCCGACGCCGACCAGCGGGCCCGGCAGCGGATCAAGCAGGCGCACGAGGCGGCGGGGCAGATCGTCGCCGAGGCGCAGCGGCACGCGGACGCGACCCGCGAGGAGGCGCGGCAGCGCGCGCAGCAGGTGACGCTGGAGGCCGCCGCGCACATCGGCGCGCAGCAGGCGGCCCAGGCCGAGCGCGAGGGGAAGCTCGACGGCGAGACGGGGGCGCGGCTCGCGGAACTGGAGGACGCGCTGGGTGCGGCGGAGCGGCAGGCCGAGGCCGTGCGCTCGGAGTACCTGCGGCGGCGGGACGGCAACGCGAAGTACGCGACCCGGCTGCTGCGGGAGGCGGAGCTGACGGCGGCTGACCTGCGCGACCGGGCCTGGCAGGCGGCGGAGCGGATCGAGATGCGCGCGGCGCTGGAGCAGGAGCGCTACGCCGCGCGTATCGAGGAGGCGCGTGCGCGGCTGGCGGAGGCGCAGCAGTCCGTGGTGGCGATCGCGAACCCGGCCGGGCGGCGGCAGGGCCAGAACCGGGAGTCCCGGCAGCAGGAAGCACCGCGGCAGCCGCGCCCGTCCGTGCCGCAGCAGCCGGCGCAGCCGCCGCGGCAGCAGCACCCGGGGCGGTAGGGGCCCGGGACGGTAGGGCCCGGCGGCACCGCCGGCCCGCCGCCTCGGCGGCGGGCCGGCACCGCGGCGTCACCGTGCGGGGACCAGCACCCCCGGGTTGAGGACGCCCGCCGGGTCCAGCGCGGACTTCGCGGCCGTGAGCGCCGCGGCGAACGGGTCCGGGCGCTGCCGGTCGTACCAGGGCCGGTGGTCACGGCCGACGGCGTGGTGGTGCGTGATCGTGCCGCCGTGCGCCGCGATCGCCTCGGAGACCGCGGCCTTGATGTCGTCCCACTGCGCGACCGTGCTGCCCCAGCGGCCGGGTGCGACGACGCCGAAGTACGGCGCCGGGCCGTCCGGGTAGACGTGGGTGAAGCGGCAGGTGACCACGCCCGCTCCCCCGGTGGTCTCGCGGACGGCGCGGTGCGCCGCGGCCGTGACGCCGTGGTGGAGCGCGTCGAAGGCGTCCCAGGTGCAGGCCGTCTCGAAGGTCTCCACGACCATGCCGTGCCGGGCGAGCGCGTCGCGCTGGTACGGCATCCGCAGGAACGCCGACCGCCAGGCCGCGCCGGCGCCGCCGCCGTCCGCGGCCGGCTCCCCCGGTGCGTCCGGTGCATCGGGTGCGTCCGGTGCCCCGTCCGGTTCGCCGCCGTGGTCGCGGCACAGCTCCAGCGCCCGCGCCAGCCGGTCGCCCACCGGGTGGTCCGCGGACTCGAAGCCCAGCACGAGCACGCCGCCGCCGACGGTCACGCCCGCGTTGACGAGGGCCTCCGCGGGGTCGAGCAGCCGGCAGTTCGCCGGGTGCAGCCCGCTCTGCGCCACGGCCCGGGTCGCCGCCACCGCCGCGGCGAAGTCCGCGAACCGCACCGACGCCCGCGCGCGCCACCGCGGCCGCGGCTGCAGCCGCAGCCACGCCTCGGTGATCACCCCGAGCGCGCCCTCGCTGCCGAGGAACAGCCGGTCCGGCGACGGGCCGGCACCCGAGCCCGGCAGCCGCCGGGACTCGCCGGTGCCGGCCGGCGAGACCACCCGCAGCGACTCGACGAGGTCGTCGATGTGCGTGTGGAGCGTGGCGTAGTGGCCGCCGGCGCGGGTGGCGAGCCAGCCGCCGAGCGTGGAGAACTCGTAGGACTGCGGGAAGTGCCGCAGCGCCAGGCCGTGCGGGCGCAGCCGCGCCGCCAGCCGCGGCCCGTACACCCCCGCCTGGATGCGTGCCGCGCGGCTCGTCGCGTCCACCTCCAGGACGGCGTCGAGCCGCTCCAGGTCGAGGGTGACCGCGGCGCGGTGGCCGGGGCAGCGCGGCTCGACGCCGCCGACCACCGAACTACCGCCGCCGTAGGGGATCGCGGCGATGTTCTCGCGGGTGCACCAGTCGAGGAGGTCGGCGACGTCGCGCTCGCGGCGCGGGCGGGCGACGAGGTCCGGCGGGTGGCGCAGGTCGCCGTGGAGGTTGCGTACGACGTCGCGGAACGCCTTGCCGTGCGCGTGCGCGGCCCGGTCGGCGGGGTCCGCGGAGCAGAGGGCGGCGAGCGAGGCCGGCGGCGCGACGCGGGGCGGGGGCAGGTCGAGGTCGGCGACGGCGGGCGGCGGGTGGTCGGCGGGCTCGGCGGCCGACAGCGGCCGCACGCGGTCGAGCAGCGCGGTGAGTTCGGCGCCGCGCACCGCGTCCTCGACGTTGCCCCAGCCCCACCACGATCGCGCCATGCGCCCCGCCCTTCCCTGCCGTCCACGGCTGTCCGCGGCCGAATCCCACCCCATGATGGCCGGAAATCCCCCCGCTTGATCACCCCTTCAGGCGTCTCCGCGGTCTTGACAGCGGTCCCGCCGCCGTCGGGCCGCATAGCCTCAATCGACGATCGACCGCTGCGGGACGGAGTGTTAACTGTGAGGGGCACGGCACGGCGACGGCATCGTGCCACCGGAGGGGGATGGCGTGACACACCTGAGCGACGACCGCGGTTCCGCGGTCTCGGATCCGCCGCCGTACGCCCCGGCGAGAGCCGGCTCGACATGCCGTTCGCACCTGGTCGTCGCCCCTTTTCCGGGGGCGGCAGGCGGTGATCCGGAGGCCGTGATGCCGCTGACCGAGGCCCTGGCGCAGGCACGTGCGCTCTTCACCGGACCCGACGGATCGGTCCGTTCGGTGTGGGCGGCCGACGACGGCCCGTGGCACGGGCCCGCGGCCCTCGCCGCCGCCGGGAGCTGCCGGCCGGGCACCCCGGTGGGGCTGGCGCAGCGGCCGTCGGCGGACCGGCTGGACGCCGCGTACGCGGGCGCGGACGGCTCAGTTCAGGTCATGCGGTCCGCGTGGGACGGCGGCTGGCACGCCCCCGCCGCCGTCGCGCCGCCGGGGACCTGCGCGCCCGGCGGCGCGGTCACGCTCGCGCACCAGCAGACGCTGGACCAGCTCGACGTGCTCTGCACCGGCGCCGACGGCTCGGTGCTGGTGCTGTGGTCCGGCGGCGGCGGGCCGTGGCAGGGGCCCGCGGTCCTCGCCCCGCCCGGCACCTGCGCGCCGGGCACCCCGGTCGGGCTGAGCCGGCGCCCGCCGGCCGAGCGGCTGGAGGCGGTGTACGCCGGCGCGGACGGGTCCGTGCAGGCGCTGTGGGCGGACGTCGACCACCCGTGGCAGGGGCCCGCGGTCCTCGCCCCGCCCGGCACCTGCGCGCCGGGCACGGCGGTGGCGCTCGCGCCCCGGGTCCCCGTCGACCGGCTCGACGCGCTGCTCACCGGCGCCGACGGCTCGGTGCGGGCGATGCGGGCGGACGGCGCCGGCCCGTGGACGCCGCCGGCGGCCGTGACGCCGCCCGGCGCCTGCGCGACGGGGTCGGCGGTGGCGCTCGCGTACGGGAGGCCGGCGCACCGGCTCGACGCGGTGGTCTCCGGCGCCGACGGCGCCGGGAC
>NZ_BAAAPF010000318.1:0-7846 GCF_039531005.1 Streptomyces synnematoformans | reverse complement strand
CCGCCCGCCCCCCCGCCCGCGCGGGCGCCGACGCCGCGCAGGCCGCCGGCACGCACGGCGGACCCGCGCGATGGGTCGCCGCCTGGACCTCGATGCCGCAGCTCACCGAGCCGCGGAACATGCCGCCGCCGCCGTTCACCCAGGACGACGGGGTGCTGCGGGACGCCACCCTGCGCCAGACCGTGCGCGTCACCGTCCCCGGCGACCGGTTCCGGTTCCGCTTCTCCAACGCCTTCGGCGGTGCCGACCTGCCGATCACCCGCGCCGCCGTCGCCCTCCCCGCCGGCGGCGCGGCGGGCGTCGACGGCATCGTGCCGGGCAGCTCGCGCCCGCTGACGTTCAGCGGCCGGTCGGCCGCGACGGTCCCCGTCGGCGCGCAGGTCGTCTCCGACCCGGTGCGCCTCGACGTCGCCCCCGGCGCCAACCTGACCGTGACCCTGTACCTCGCCGACGGCCAGGCGTCCACGGACGTCACCTCGCACCCGGGCTCGCGCACCACCTCGTACCTGCTGGCCGGCGACCACACCGACGCCGCCGCGCTGCCCGGCGCGACCCCCACCGACCACTGGTACTTCCTCAGCGGCATCGAGGCCAGGACCTCTGCCCGCACCGCCGCCGCCGCGGTCCTCGGCGACTCCCTGAGCGACGGCCGCGGCTCCACCACCAACGGCAACGACCGCTGGCCCGACCAGCTCTTCGACCGGCTGCGCGGCCGCGGCGGCCCGCCCGTCGCCGTCGTCAACCAGGCGGCCGGCGGCAACCGCGTCCTCAACGACGGCCTCGGCCCCAACGCCCTCGCCCGGCTCGACCGCGACGTGCTGGCGACGAGCGGCGTCAGGTGGCTGCTGGTCTTCGAGGGCGTCAACGACATCGGCACGGCGCCGGCCACCGAGGCGGCGCAGCGGGCGGTCGAGGACGAGCTGACGGCCGCGTACGACCAGATCGTCACCCGCGCGCACGCGCAGGGCATCCGGGTCTACGGGGCCACGCTCACGCCGTTCGGCGGCAGCACGCTGTACGACGACCCGGCCGGGCTGCGCGAGGAGACCCGGCAGCGCGTGAACGACTGGATCCGCACGAGCGGGCGCTTCGACGCCGTCGTCGACTTCGACGCGGCCACCCGCGACCCGGCGAACCCCCGCGCCCTGCTGCCCGCCGTCGACGACGGCGACCACCTCCACCTCAACCCCGAGGGCTACACGGTCCTCGCCCGCACGGTCCCGCTCCGCCTCTTCCGGTGACGCTGTTTCGACGCGTTCAAGGTGATATGGGCGCCGAAACGGATTGAGTCCCCCGGTGAGCTGCACCTACGCGGGTAATGCGGAACGCTCTTTTTCACTTGACGCTGTTTATTCGTGCGTCGTTGAATTCACGGGGCGCGGTGCGCGGCCCGTGCCCATAGGCGGGGAATTTCCGGTACGCGAATACCGCCGCCCCCGAGCGCCGCGCGCCCGCACGGTGCCGCCCGTCCCCGGCGCCCGGCCTCCACGCCGGGCGCCGGGGGCGCTCAGAGGGCCCGCCGCCGGGCCCCGGGCGTCACACCGTCGCCGGTGAGCCCCGCCGTACGCCGCCGCCCAGCAGCGCGTCGCCGGCGGCGATGCCCGTACGGGCGTACGCCGTGTCCGAGCCGCCCGTGCCGGCGCCCCGGCGGGTGACGGCGCCGACCGGCAGCCACAGCAGCGCCTCCTGCCCCCGCTCCCAGCGGCCCAGCCACGCCGCCTTCGCCCACAGCCCGGCGCCGGCACCGGCCAGCGCCAACCCGCCGGCGACCGGCACCGCCGCCGCCGACCCGGCGGCGACGGCGAACGCCGCCGCGAGCCACCACCGGCGCGCCCGCCGCCACGCCCGTACGGTCACCGCCCGGTCCTGCAACACCGCGCCGCGAGCGGCCCGTTGGGCCTTCTCCGCCGCCGCCAGGCAGCGTCCGCGGCGTACCGCGTAGACCACCGGGGCGACGACGAGGAACAGCGCCGCCCCGGCGTAGAGCCCGATCCACTGCCCGGTCAGTCCGTCCTGCCAGGCGCCCGCCGCCGCGGCGGCGATACCCAGCCACCACAGCGGTGCCGCCCCCGCCCGCACCACGACCGCCGCCCGTGCCAGCGTCACCGTCCCGCGCACCACTTCCGCTCCTTCCGCCGGGGGTCCTTTCCTCGCGTGCGCGGGAGGTTACCTGCGGATTCTGAGGAGCGCATGAGAAGCGCGGCGGCGCCGTGCGGGGCGCCGCGGCGCGGCGGCCCGGGGGCGGCGAGGTGGGGGTGAACGTTTCAGCTGAGTGGCCGGTTCCAGACTGCCGGGGCGAGGTCGAACCGGGCGTCAGCGGTGCCCCGGAGGGGCGGGGTCACCGTGCTGACCAGTCGTCTTCACAGGTCGACGACCTCTTGCCGGGAGGTGCCCGGAGCCGGACTTGAACCGGCACGGCCCGAAGGCCAGCGACTTTTAAGGTCGCCGTGTCTGCTTTCCACCATCCGGGCAGGACTCCCGGCCCGCACACGCTGCGTACGGGCCGCCGCATGGCGCGTAACCAGAGTAGCGGTGAGTGCGGGCCGAACTGGCCATCTACGGACTGATGTTGGCTTGAATTAGGCCCGAGTTGTCGAAGAAGTCCTCGGATGAAATTCCACAGCCCTAAACGCCCCTCTCGACCGCCTCGTCCGGCGTCTCTCTCAGGGTGCGGGTCATACCCGAGGAGGAGCCGCGCGGCACCCGAGTACCTCCTCGGTCTCGCCCCGAACCGGAGCGCGGGTTGATCCGGTCCGCCGGATCCGCCGGGACGATGGACACGACAGTCGCCGACCCCGTCCGACAGGAGCCCACCGCCGTGACCACCACCATCCCCGGCACCTCCGGCCGCGGTACCGCCCACGCCCCCGCAGCGGCGGCCAGCGCCACCGAGCTGACGAAGGTCTACGGCGAGGGCGAGACGAAGGTCGTCGCCCTCGACCACGTCTCCGTGCAGTTCATGCAGGGCGAGTTCACCGCGATCATGGGGCCGTCCGGCTCCGGCAAGTCCACCCTCATGCACTGCATGGCCGGCCTCGACACCGTCTCCGGCGGCTCCTCCCGCATCGGCGAGACCGAGCTGACCGGCCTAAAGGACAAGAAGCTCACCCAACTCCGGCGCGACAAGGTGGGGTTCGTCTTCCAGGCGTTCAACCTGCTGCCCACCCTGAACGCGCTGGAGAACATCACGCTGCCCATGGACATCGCCGGCCGCAAGCCCGACCAGCAGTGGCTGCAGCGGGTCGTGGACACCGTGGGCCTGTCCGGGCGGCTCAAGCACCGCCCGAGCCAGCTCTCCGGCGGCCAGCAGCAGCGCGTCGCCGTCGCCCGCGCGCTCGCCGCCCGGCCCGAGATCATCTTCGCCGACGAGCCCACCGGCAACCTCGACTCCCGCTCCGGCGCCGAGGTCCTGGGCTTCCTGCGCAACTCCGTACGCGAGCTGGGCCAGACGGTCGTCATGGTCACCCACGACGCGGGGGCCGCGGCGTACGCGGACCGCGTCGTGTTCCTCGCCGACGGCCGCATCGTCGACGAGCTGCGCGACCCGAACGCCGAGCACATCCTCGACCTCATGAAGCGTTTCGACGCGAAGGGCCGGGTCAGCTGAGCCCCGCTCGCCGACCCCGCAGGCCGCCCGCTACCGGCTTCCCACCCGTACAGGACTGACCCCATATGCTTCGCACCGCCTTGCGCAACGTGTTCGCGCACAAGGCCCGGTTGCTGATGACCGTGCTCGCCGTCATGCTCGGCGTGGCCTTCGTCTCCGGCACCCTGGTCTTCACCTCCACCATCTCCGACGCCTACACCAAGAGTTCGGAGAAGGGCTTCGACCACGTCGACGTACGCCTCCAGCCCGACGACGACGCCGACGAGGGCCGCCCCGGCGACCCGCCCCCGCTCACCCAGGACCTGCTCGACAAGGCCGCCGCGCTGCCCGGCGTGCGGTCCGCCACCGGCAACGTCGCAGGTTTCGCCGCGATCGCCGACAAGGACGGCGACCTCGTGGGCGACGGCTGGTCCACCAACGGCGCCAACTACTACGGCGGCGACGGCGGCGAGGGGACCGACCCCCGCTACCCGATGCGCGACGGCCGCGCCCCCGCGAACGCCGGCGAGATCGCGATCGACGCCAAGACCGCCGAGCGCACCGGCTACGAGGTCGGCGACACCCCGCGGATGTCCGTCGACGGCCCCGTCCTCGAACCGGAGATCACCGGCATCTTCACCACCGACGACGGCAACGTCGCCGCCGGCGGCAGCCTCGTGCTCTTCGACACGAAGACCGCGCAGGACCTCTTCACCGAGCCCGGCGAGTACACCGAGATCGACCTCGCCGCCGCCCCCGGCACCTCCGAGAAGCAGCTGCGCGCCGCGGCACAGCGCATCCTGCCCGCCGAGACCGAGGCACTCACCGGCACCAAGCTCGCCGACGACCAGGCCAGGGACATCGAGCGGGGCATGGAGGGGCTCCGCACCGGCATGCTCGCCTTCGCCGGCATCGCGCTCTTCGTCGGCATCTTCCTGATCGCCAACACCTTCACCATGCTCGTCGCCCAGCGCACCAAGGAACTCGCGCTGCTGCGGGCCGTCGGCGCCAGCCGCCGCCAGGTCACCCGCTCGGTGCTCTTCGAGGCCATCGCCGTCGGCACGGCCGCGGCGCTGGTCGGGCTCGCCACCGGCGTCGGCATCGGCGCCGGGCTGCGCTCGCTGATGGGCCAGTTCGGCAGCACCGTGCCCGACGGGCCGCTGATCGTCTCGCCCACGACGGTGGCCGTCTCGCTGCTCGTCGGCATCGTCGTCACCGTCCTCGCCGCCTGGCTGCCCGCCCGCCGGGCCGCGAAGATCCCGCCGGTCGCGGCGATGAGCAGCCTGCACGCCCAGGCGTCCACGCGCAGCCTCGTCGTACGCAACACCATCGGCGCGCTCATCGCGGGCGGCGGCGCGCTCATGGTCATCGCCGGCACCACCGCCGACGACGGCAAGGCGCTCATGGGCGGCGGCGCCGCGGTGCTGCTCGTCGGCATCTTCGTCCTCACCCCGCTGCTCTCCCGGCCGCTGATCGCGCTCTCCGCGCCGCTGCTGCGCACGTTCGGCGTCTCCGGCAAGCTGGCCCGCCAGAACGCCGTACGCAACCCGCGGCGCACCGCCGCCACCGCCTCCGCGCTGATGATCGGGCTCACCCTCATCACCGGCCTCACGGTGATCGCCAGCGGCATCTCCCACGCCATCGACAAGATGGCCACCGACGCCATGAAGGCCGACTACTCGGTCACCATGGCGACCTTCACCCCGCTCAACCCGGAGGTGGAGAAGAAGCTCTCCGGCCTCGACGAGGTCACCGCCTCCTCCCCGCTGCGCAACGTGCCCGCCGCGATCGGCGGCGACGAGGAGGACCTCACCGCCGTCAACGGCAAGGACGTCGACAAGCTGCTGGAACTGGACTTCGAGCAGGGCTCGTTCGACGGCCTCGCCGAGGGCGTGCCGGCCGGCGGCGGCCCCGCCAAGGCGATCGTCGACGACGACACCGCCGAGGACGAGGGCTGGCGGATGGGCGACACCGTCGCGGTGACGTACCAGGACGGCACCGAGGGCGAGCTGACCGTCTCCGGCATCTACCACGGCAACGAGATGATCAACGGCATCATGCTCGACACCTCCGTCGTCGACCCGCACCTGGACCGGATCTCGGACTTCGAGGTCTGGCTGAAGACCGAGGGCGGCGAGAGCGCGGCGATGAAGGAGAGGCTGGAGGCGGCCCTCGGCGACAACCCCGCCATCGAGGTGATGAACGAGGAGGACGTCTCCGAGGCCATCGCCGGGCTGATCACCATGATGCTCAACGTCCTCTACGCCATGCTCGGCATGGCCGTCCTCGTCGCGGTCCTCGGCGTGATCAACACCCTGGCCATGTCGGTCTTCGAACGCTCCCAGGAGATCGGCATGCTGCGCGCCATCGGCCTGGACCGGCGCGGCGTGAAGCGGATGGTCCGGCTGGAGTCGCTGGTCATCTCGCTCTTCGGCGGGGTGCTCGGCATCGGCCTCGGGGTGTTCCTCGGCTGGGCGGCCGGCGAGCTGATCTCCAGCTCGCTGGACACGTACGCGCTGGTGCTGCCGTGGGAGCGGATGGGGTACTTCCTCGCCGGCGCGGCGCTGGTGGGCATGCTGGCGGCGCTGTGGCCGGCGCGGCGGGCGACGCGGCTCAACATGCTCGCGGCCATCAAGAGCGAGTAGGCGAGTCGGAAGGGCCCGCGGAGGGATGACCCCCCGCGGGCCCTTCGCCGTGCAGTGCCGGTGCTCGGCTGGTGCGCCAGGGGTGCGCTCGTCCCCTCCTAGAGCATGTTGCGCGCGGCCCGCCTCAGGTCGTACTCGTGGATGATTGCTTTGGCGTGGCCGTACGCCAGGTTGTGCTCGCCACGGAGCCAGCTGACTTTCTCCTCGAAGCGGAGGAGACAGGGACCGTCCTCGACGGTCTGCAACCAGTCGGAGACTTCACGGCCGGTGCAGTGGGGGATGCGGGAGAGCAGGTTCCGGTGGGTTTCTGCGGAGAAGACTTGGGACATCGGCGCCTCCGGTATGCAGTCCTTCTCAGCACCGTGCCTGAGCGTGCGGCGATTGACAACCACCCGGGCGCGGGGACGCGCGATCCCCGGCCGCTACTGCCGGGTTAGGCTCGGCTCGTGCTCGACGTGCTCGACTTCGTGACCGCCGTTGACCGGATCGCCGACCGTCTGCGGGCCCTGCCGCAGAGCCGGCTGCGCGCGGGCGCCGCCGCCGAGGGGCTCGCGCTGGCACGCGAGATGTCCGTGCGGGCGCAGCGGCTGGAGGAACCGGAGCGGGTGCCCCGCGAGATGCCGGCGGCGGGGGAGTTCGCCGTGGGGGACCAGGTGGCCGTCGCGGGGCGGGACCTGGCGGAGGCGCTGCGAGCCGCGGACGACGCGGAGGGCCTCGTGGACGCGCTGGCGCTCGTGCGGGGCGTACGGCTGTGAACGGGGCGCCGCGGGGCGGCTGAGGGGCCCGTACGGCCCGTATGGGCCATGCCCGTAGGGCGCGGCGGCGGGCTCAGAGGGAGGCGATGACGCGGTCCGCGAGGATGTAGACGCTCTCGCCCGCGCAGTCGAAGGTCAGCGCGAACGCCCCGCTGATCGCCGAGCCGCCGAGCAGTACCGGCTCCGCGCCGCCGTCCAGCGCCTCCGCGAGCCGCTCCGCGGTGTCGCGGTGGCCGGGGGAGAGACAGAGGGTGGTGCCGTCGGCGAAGACGTACACGTCGAGCGTGCCCAGCGGGCCCAGGCGGACGTCGGTCAGCGGCGTGCGGCCCGAGGCCAGGTCCTCCAGCCGGTTCACGGTGCGCTCGTGGTCGGCGACGGCCGGCTGCGGGCGGAAGTCGGGGTGCGAGGGGTGCCGTCTGCGGGCGGCGGCCAGCTCGGCCGACTCGCCCTCGGCGGGCGGCGCGTCCGCGGCGGCGGCGATGTCGTCGGGCCCGGCGTTCTCCTCGCCGGCCAGCCCGTCCAGCCGCTCCAGCCGGTCCAGCCGGTCGTGGTCCAGGGGGTCGAGCAGCGGCTCGAAGCCGGCGAAGTCGGCCTGGCGCGGTATGAACACCTCGCCGCCGAAGTCGACGGGGTCGCCCGCGAAGGGGCTCGCGTCGATGCTGTCGCGGGCCTCCTGCTCGGCCCAGAACGCCCGGGCCTCGGCCAGCTCGCGCTCCCGCTCGTCGGCGAGCGCCTGGGCGACGGCGATGCGTATCTCCGCGGCCGGTACGGCCCGGGCGGCCGGCACGACGGCCTCGCCGCCCTCCCCGGCCGACGCCGACCACGACTGGGCGCTGATCCGCCTCGGCGCCCCCGGCGTC
>NZ_BAAAPF010000317.1:0-7883 GCF_039531005.1 Streptomyces synnematoformans | reverse complement strand
GCGGCCGTGGTGCGGCGGGGGCACGATCCGGTGCGGCGCATCGCCCTGGTCGCCGCGGAGCGGCTGCGGCGGCGCGGGATACGGGCGGAGCTGCTGCCCGTGCTGCGCCAGCGGCGGGCGGTGGCGGATCAGGCGGGGCTGAGCGCCGCGGCGCGGCGGCGGAACGCCCGCGGGGCGCTGGAGGCGGTCCGCGGCGGGGCGCCGCGGCTGCGGGCGCCGGGGTGCCGGGTCGTGCTGGTGGACGACGTACTGACGACCGGGGCGTCACTCGCCGAGGCAGCGCGGGCCGTCCGCGCGGCAGGCGCCGGGGACGCGCTCGCGGCGGCGGTCGTCGCCGCGCCGCGGGACGCGTTCGAAGCGGGCCGCGCGTGCGCGCTCCCTTGACCGCGATCTTACGTTTGTGCAGGTAGGAAAGAGGTACACCAACCGGATCGGATCATCCAGGCCTCAGGGGGTGCCGCGGCATCTGAGGCGAGCTATGTTCGATTGTGAGGAGGCTGCGAAGGCGGCGGACGGGCCGAATCCGCCGCATCCGATGGGGTGTCGATCTTGTCGGTGGGGGAGGAGGAGGTGAAACCGGTCCCTCCGCGGGAGGGACCGGCGGCAGAGAACCCCGAGCTCCGGCAAACCACCGGGGCCCAGCGCACCAAGGGACCGGCTTCGCCCGTCAGCTCAGCGGTACGCGGAGCCGTTCCAGAACGGAGTTCTGCGTGGACATCGTCGTCAAAGGCCGCAAGACCGAGGTTCCCGAGAGGTTTCGTCGGCATGTGGCCGAGAAGCTGAAGCTGGACAAGATCCAGAAGTTCGACGGCAAGGTGATCAGCCTCGACGTCGAGGTGTCCAAGGAACACAACCCGCGGCTGGCCGACCGCTGCGACCGGGTGGAGATCACGGTGCACTCCCGGGGGCCCGTGGTCCGCGCGGAGGCGGCCGCGGCCGACCCGTACGCAGCCCTCGACCTGGCGACGGCCAAGCTGGAGGCGAGGCTGCGCAAGCAGCACGACAAGCGCAAGACCAGGCGGCCGGGCAAGGCCCGGCGCACCGCGGCCGAGGTGGGCGCGGTCGTCGCGCACGCGGCCCAGCTCACGGACAACGGGGAGCTGACGACCCCGTCCATGGAGATGACGGGGGAGAGCGAGCCGCGGCAGAACGGCTCTCGGATTCATCGGCGGGGACCGCTGGAAGTGGACGGCGACGGCCCGCTGGTGGTGCGGGAGAAAACCCACGCCGCCCCGCCCATGACGCTCGACCAGGCGCTGTACGAGATGGAACTCGTCGGGCACGACTTCTATCTCTTCGTCGACTCCGACAAAAAGCTGCCCAGCGTCGTCTACCGCAGGCACGCATATGACTACGGCGTGATCCACCTCGATCCTTATCCGATCGAGGAGTCGATGCCGGACGGTGCGGGAGACGCTCTGGGCGGCTGAAAGGCGACGGTACGCGGGCGGCGGGGGCGTCACCCCGCCGCCCGGTCGTGAAATCATGTGCGCGCACGGCAGAGTCGGTGCCTGGGGGCAAGCGTGGCGGAGTTCGAGCTGAGCGGAGCGGGTGAGCCGAAGACGGCGGTCGGTCCCCGGGAGGAGCCGATCCGCGTCCTCGTCGTGGACGACCATGAGCTTTTCCGCCGCGGCTTGGAGATCGTTCTCGCCCAGGAGGAGGACATCCAGGTCGTCGGTGAGGCCGGGGACGGCGCCGAGGCCGTGGACAAGGCTGCCGACCTCCTTCCCGACATCGTGCTGATGGACATCCGGATGCCCCGGCGCACCGGCATCGAGGCGTGCACGTCCATCAAGGAAGTCGCCCCCAGCGCAAAGATCATCATGCTGACGATCAGTGACGAGGAAGCCGACCTCTACGACGCGATCAAGGCGGGCGCGACCGGCTATCTGCTCAAGGAGATCTCCACCGACGAGGTCTCCACCGCGATCCGCGCCGTGGCCGACGGGCAGTCGCAGATCAGCCCCTCGATGGCGTCGAAGCTGCTGACCGAGTTCAAGTCGATGATCCAGCGCACCGACGAGCGGCGCCTCGTGCCCGCGCCGCGGCTGACCGACCGGGAGCTGGAGGTGCTCAAGCTGGTGGCCACCGGCATGAACAACCGCGACATCGCCAAAGAGCTGTTCATCAGCGAAAACACGGTGAAGAACCACGTGCGCAACATCCTGGAGAAGCTGCAGCTGCACTCCCGGATGGAAGCCGTCGTCTACGCGATGCGCGAGAAGATCCTCGAAATCCGCTGACGCCCCGCGGGAGTGCCCGCCGCGGGGCCGCGCCGGCCCGGCGGCCGGTCAGCCCGCGGCCACGGCCTTCTCCGCCGCCCGGGCGAGCGGCGTGTGCAGCTCCGGCGGGCTGACCCGCTCCACCCGCACCGTCTGCGCGCCCACCCAGCTCGCCGCCTCCGCCAGCGCCGCGGCCGTCGGCTCCACGGCCTTCGCCGGCGTCACCCCGACCGGCCGGTCGGCGCCCAGGGTGACCTGGCGGGCGACGAGGGTGCTGCCCTCGCGGCCCGGGTCGACCCGGCCGACGACTTTCCCGCCGGCGAGCACCGGCATGGCGAAATAGCCGTGTATCCGCTTGGGCTTCGGCACGTACGCCTCCAGCCGGTGCGTCATCCCGAAGATCCGCTCCGTCCGCGGGCGGTCCCAGACCAGGGAGTCGAACGGGGACAGCAGCGTCGTCCTGTGCCGCCCCCGCGGGGCGGCCGCCAGCGCCTCCGGGTCGGCCCAGGCCGGCTTGCCCCAGCCCTCGACCTCCACCTCGACCAGCTCGGTGTCCCCCACGACCGCGGCGACCTGCTCGCCCTTGAGACGGTGATAATCAGCCAGGTCCGCGCGCGTGCCCACGCCCAGGGCGCGGCCCGCCTGGCCGACGAGCCGGCGCAGGCACTCCTCGTCCGGCAGGTCGTCGTGGAACAGGCCGTCCGGGATCGCGCGCTCGGCCAGGTCGTACACCCGCTTCCAGCCGCGCCGGGCCGTGACGACCACTTCGCCGGCGTCCAGCAGGGTCTCCACCGCGATCTTCGTCTCGGACCAGTCCCACCACGGGCCGCCGTTCTTCGCCCCGCCCAGGTCCGTGGAGGTCAGCGGGCCGTCGCCGCGCAGGCGCTCGATGACGGCGGCGCGGGAGCCCTGCGGGTCCCGCGGCTGGTGCCAGCGGTAGCCGCGGGCGCGGTTCTTCCGGCGGCGGAAGGCGAACAGCGGCCACTCCTCCATGGGCAGGATGCAGGCGGCATGCGACCAGTACTCGAAGGCGGCCGTCCCCGACCAGTACGCCGATTCCACCGCCTCGCGGCCGACGGCGCCCAGGCGCGCGTACGGCACCAGCTCGTGGGACCGGGCGAGCACCGAGATCGTGTCCAGCTGCACCGCGCCTAGCCGTCGCAGCACCCCGCGGGTGCCGGCCCGGCGGTCGGGCGCGCCGAGCAGCCCCTGGGCGCGCAGGGCGATACGGCGGGCGTCGTCGGCGGAGAGAGACACTTTCGTGGTCATGCCGGCGAGCGTAGGGCCTCCCTCTGACAACCCCCGTGGCGAGGAGCGCGCGGGGCGGGCGGTGCCGGCAGCGCCGGCAGCGCCGTCGCACTCCCGGTGCACCGTCGGACACTCACCGCGACGGCGGCGGCAGGTACGGCAGCCGCGAGCGCAGCCCCACGTCCGAGGGCAGCAGCGACGCCACCCAGGCGTCCCGCCGCGTGCCGTGGTTGACGAACCACGAGCGCAGCGTCCCCTCCATCGTGAACCCCACCCGGAGCGCCACCGCCCGCGACGGCTCGTTGCCGACCTCGGCGAACCACTCCACCCGGTCGATGCCGACCTCCGTGAACGCCCACCGCACCACGGCCCCCGCCGCCTCCGCGGTGTAGCCGCGCCGCCGCTGCTCCGGCGCCGTCCAGTAACCCAGCTCCGCGACGCGCTCCGCGTGCCGCGACGGGGTGAAGCCGACGAGCCCCATCGAACCCACCAGGGCGCCGCCGTCGCGGGTGAAGACGCCGAAGTTGTACTGGCCGTCCTCGCGCCAGCCGGCGGGGCAGGTCTTGAGGACGAAGTCCTCCGCGTGCGCGCGCCCGTACGGCGACGGCACGCGCGTCCAGCGCTGGATGCCGGGGTCCTGGCAGGCGGCGAGCACGGCGTCGACGTCGCCGGCCTCCATGGGGCGCAGCAGCAGGCGGTCGGTGTCCAGGGTGACGGGTTCCATCCACGGATTCTCCGCCTCCGGCTCCCGCCCCCGCCACGGCTTTTCCCGTCGTCTCCGGCCCCGCCGCGGCACCGCCCCGCCCGGCCGCCGGCCGCCGCCGGACGGGGCAGGACGGGGCAGGACGGGGCCGGACGAGGCGGGGGGCGGGGCGCCGCGGCACTTTCCGCGGGGGCCGTACGTTGACACGTACGGTGACGGCACCTAACGTCCCTGGGCTGGACCTCCCGGGGCACCCCCGTCCTCGCATACGATGGCCGGTGCGGCCATGGGCTCCGCGAGGCCCGAGAGGAGCCCCAGAGGACAGGGGCCGCACCAGCGCACCCGACCGTGCCAGGCCCGACCGGCAAGGAGCCAGCCCAAAGTGTCCGTCTTCGGAAAGATCATGCGCGCAGGAGAAGGAAAGATCCTGCGCAAGCTCACCCGCACCGCGGACCAGGTCAACTCCATCGAAGAGGACTTCGTCGACCTCTCCGATGCCGAGCTGCGCGCACTGACCGAGGAGTACAGGCAGCGGTACGAGGACGGCGAGTCCCTCGACGACCTCATGCCCGAGGCGTTCGCCACCGTACGCGAGGCCGCCCACCGGATCCTCGGCGAGCGGCACTACGACGTCCAGATCATGGGCGGTGCGGCGCTGCACTGGGGCTACGTGGCCGAGATGAAGACCGGCGAGGGCAAGACCCTGGTCGGCACCCTGCCCGCGTACCTCAACGCGATCTCCGGCAAGGGCGTGCACATCGTCACGGTCAACGATTATCTCGCCCACCGCGACTCCGAGTGGATGGGCCGCGTCCACCGCTTCCTCGGCCTGTCGGTCGGCTGCATCCTCGCCAACATGCCGCCGGCGCAGCGCCGCGAGCAGTACGGCTGCGACATCACCTACGGGACGAACAACGAGTTCGGGTTCGACTACCTGCGCGACAACATGGCGTGGTCGAAGGACGAACTGGTGCAGCGCGGCCACAACTTCGCGATCGTCGACGAGGTCGACTCCATCCTCATCGACGAGGCCCGCACCCCGCTGATCATCTCCGGCCCCGCCGACCAGGCCACCAAGTGGTACGCCGACTTCGCCAAGCTGGTCACCCGGCTGTCCAAGGGCGAGGCGGGCGACCCGCGCCTGGGCAAGCAGGAGACCGGCGACTACGACGTGGACGAGAAGAAGCGGACCGTCGCCATCCACGAGGCCGGCGTCGCCAAGGTGGAGAACTACCTGGGCATCGACAACCTCTACGAGTCGGTGAACACCCCGCTCGTCGGCTACCTGAACAACGCCATCAAGGCCAAGGAACTGTTCAAGAAGGACAAGGACTACGTCGTCATGAACGGCGACGTCATGATCGTCGACGAGCACACCGGCCGTATCCTCGCCGGCCGCCGCTACAACGAGGGCATGCACCAGGCGATCGAGGCCAAAGAGGGCGTCGACATCAAGGACGAGAACCAGACGCTCGCCACGATCACCCTGCAGAACTTCTTCCGGCTCTACAGCAAGCTCGGCGGCATGACCGGTACGGCCATGACCGAGGCGGCCGAGTTCCAGCAGATCTACAAGCTGGGCGTGGTGCCCATCCCGACGAACCGCCCGCTGGCGCGCATGGACCAGGCCGACCTGATCTACCGCACCGAGGAGGCGAAGTTCTCCGCCGTCGTGGACGACATCTCGGAGAAGTACGAGAAGGGCCAGCCGGTGCTGGTCGGCACGACGTCGGTGGAGAAGTCCGAGTACCTCTCGCAGCAGCTCAGCAAGCGCGGCGTGCCGCACGAGGTGCTGAACGCCAAGCAGCACGACCGCGAGGCCGTGATCGTCGCGCAGGCCGGCCGCCGCGGCGCGATCACCGTCGCCACGAACATGGCGGGCCGCGGCACCGACATCAAGCTCGGCGGCAACCCCGACGACCTCGCCGAGGCCGCCCTGCGCCAGCAGGGCCTGGACCCGGTCGAGCACTCCGAGCAGTGGGCGGCGGCGTTGCCGGCCGCGCTGGAGAAGGCGGAGGAGGCCGTCAAGGCCGAGTACAACGAGGTCAAGGACCTCGGCGGGCTGTACGTGCTGGGCACCGAGCGGCACGAGTCGCGGCGCATCGACAACCAGCTGCGCGGCCGCTCCGGCCGCCAGGGCGACCCCGGCGAGTCCCGCTTCTACCTCTCCCTCGGCGACGACCTGATGCGGCTGTTCAAGGCGCAGCTGGTGGAGCGCGTCATGTCGATGGCCAACGTGCCGGACGACGTGCCGATCGAGAACAAGATGGTCACCCGCGCCATCGCCTCCGCCCAGTCGCAGGTCGAGCAGCAGAACTTCGAGACGCGCAAGAACGTCCTGAAGTACGACGAGGTCATGAACCGCCAGCGCGAGGTCATCTACGGCGAGCGCAAGCGGGTGCTGGAGGGCGAGGACCTGCACGAGCAGGTGCGCCACTTCATGGACGACACCATCGACGCCTACATCCAGGCGGAGACCGTCGAGGGCTTCGCCGAGGAGTGGGACCTCGACCGGCTGTGGCGGGCCTTCAAGCAGCTCTACCCCGTCTCCGTGACGGTCGAGGAGCTGGAGGAGGCCGCCGGCGACCGGGCGGGCATCACCCCCGAGTTCATCGAGGACATGGTCAAGGAGGACGTCCACGCGCAGTACGACAAGCGCGAGGAGCAGCTCGGCTCGGAGATCATGCGGGAGCTGGAGCGCCGGGTCGTGCTGTCGGTGCTGGACCGCAAGTGGCGCGAGCACCTCTACGAGATGGACTACCTCCAGGAGGGCATCCAGCTGCGCGCGATGGCGCAGAAGGACCCGCTGGTGGAGTTCCAGCGCGAGGGCTTCGACATGTTCAACGCGATGATGGACGGCATCAAGGAGGAGTCCGTCGGCTACCTGTTCAACCTGGAGGTCCAGGTCGAGCAGCAGGTCGAGGAGGTTCCGGTGGAGGACGCGGTGCCCGCCGAGGGCGGCGCCGAGCCGCAGGACGCGGTCCCGGCCCCGGCCCCGGCCATCCGCGCCAAGGGCCTCGACCAGCCGCAGCGCCCCGACCGGCTGCACTTCTCCGCGCCGACCGCCGAGGGCGGCGTCGCGGAGGGCGAGCTGGCCACCGACGACGCGAAGGCCGCCACGTCCGGCGGCTCGGGCGGCGGCCGGACCCGGGCGGAGCGCCGCCGGGCCCAGAAGGGCGGCTCGAAGGGCAAGCGGCGCAAGAAGTGACGCCGTAGCACGACGCCGTACGGCGGGGCCGGTCCTGTAGGGCCGGCCCCGCCGTCGTGTGCGCGGCGGGGCCGCCGGCCGGCCGCTCGTCCGTACTGCCGTCCTGTACTGCCTCCGGCCGCCGTACCTCACCCGTACGGGGCCGCCACGGCTCCGTACGGCGCTCCCGGGGTTCCCGGGGGGCCCGCCGCCTGCGGGCCCACCTCGACCGCGGCGCAGCGCCAGCGGCGGTCCGGGCCCAGCTCCAGCCGGAAGGCCAGCGCCCGCAGCCGGTCGCCCACGGCGACGCGGGCGAACGCCTCGATGACGTCCGGCGCCGGCCGGCAGTAGCCGCACGCCCGCAGCTGCGGGCGCGGGCCGGCGCGGAGCGGCAGCGCGTCGGCGAACGCGGCGAGTTGGTCGTACGCGCGGCCGGTGGTGTGGCCGAGCAGCCAGTGCATCGGCCGTTGCCCGCTGAGCACGAGGACCAGCCGTTCGGCGAACCACTCGTGCGGCCGCAGCT
>NZ_BAAAPF010000316.1:0-7892 GCF_039531005.1 Streptomyces synnematoformans | reverse complement strand
GTCCGGGACCGGCGGGCACCCCGCCCCCCACCCAGCCCGGCTGGGGCAGCGCCCAGCCCCCGGGCGGCGGCGGCTGGGACGCAGCCCCCCGCCCGTCCGGGAACGGCGGCCGGCGCACGGGCACGCTCGTCGCGGCCACCCTCGTCGCCGCGCTGCTCGGCGGCGGGATCGGCGGCGGCATCGGGTACTGGGCGGCCGAGCGCGACGACGACCCCGGCAGCGCGTCGACGACCGTCTCCGGCACCCAGGACGGCCAGGAGATCGAGAACCCGCCCGGCTCCGTCGCCGGCATTGCCGACAAGGCGCTGCCCAGCGTCGTCACCATCGAGGCCGGTGGCGCCGGCGACAGCGGCACCGGCCAGGAGGGCGCCGCCACCGGCACCGGCTTCGTCTACGACAAGCAGGGCCACATCCTCACCAACAACCACGTCGTGGCGGGCGCCGAGGGCGCCGGCTCGCTCACGGCGACGTTCTCCAACGGCAAGACGTACGACGCCGAGGTGGTCGGCCAGGCCAGCGGGTACGACGTGGCCGTCATCAAGCTCGCCGACCCCTCCGGCGCCGAGCTGACGCCGCTGCCCCTCGGCGACTCCGACAAAGTCGACGTCGGCGACCAGACCATCGCCATCGGCTCGCCCTTCGGCCTGTCGGGCACGGTCACCACCGGCATCGTCAGCGCCAAGCACCGCCCGGTGGCCTCCGGCGACGCGACCGGCCAGCAGGAGTCGTACATGAACGCCCTGCAGACCGACGCCTCCATCAACCCCGGCAACTCCGGCGGCCCGCTCCTCGACCACGCCGGCAACGTCATCGGCATCAATTCCGCGATCCGCCCGGCGGACAGCGGCAGCCCGTTCGGCGGCGGGCAGGGCGGCAGCATCGGCCTGGGCTTCGCGATCCCGATCAACCAGGCCGACTGGGTCGCCGGCACGCTCATCGACACCGGCGAGCCCGTCTACGCGATCATCGGCGTCTCCGTCGACAACTCGTACCGGGGCAAGGGCGCGAAGATCAGCGAGTCGGCGAACGGGGCCGGCGAGCCGGTGACGCCCGGCGGCCCGGCGGCCGACGCGGGGCTGGCGTCCGGGGACGTCATCACCAGGCTGGACGACACCGTCATCGACAGCGGGCCGACGCTGATCGCCCAGCTGTGGTCGCACAAGCCGGGCGACAAGGTGGAGATCACCTACGAGCGCGGCGGCGACCAGCAGACCACGGAGGTCACGCTCGGCGAGCGCGAGGGAGACCAGTAGCGAGCCGGCGGCGGCAGCGAGTCGGCAACGGCCGGCCGGCCGGGCACCCGAGCGGGGTGTCCGGCCGGCCGGCCGTGGTGCGTCGGCGGGTGCGGGGGCCGCGTGCCGCGGGGTGGTGGAGGGCGAGGCGCTCTTCGCGGTGTGGCGTGCCGTGCCCGTACGCCGTCACCGAGCCGAGCGCGGCGGGGGCGCCGCCGCCCACCGGGCAGGGGCGCACTCCGCGGCCGCGCGAGATCCCCGGGTCGCCGCTGCGCTCTGCGGCGCCGTAGCTCCCGACCGGCTGCAGCACCACGCGGAACGCGGTCCTCGCGGGGCCGGGCACTGCGCGGGGAGGTCCGGGCCGGGTGTTCAGGGCCGTCCCTCATGCGGCCCTGCCCCTCACCCGGCCCGGACCGGCTCACGGCCGGGGCCCGTCACCGCCCCGGCCGGAACGCCCCGCACCGGCTCGCCCGTACCGCCGGACCCGTCCCCTGCCCGGGTCCGGCCGGCGGCGGCCCGTGCGGCATACCGGCTGTCCGCACAGCCGGCGACCTGCGCGGCCGGCGGTCCTTGGAACCGCTCTCCGCGGCAGCCGCGCCCGCGAGCAACCGCCCACCGCGACCAGCCGCCGTCCGTGACCAGTCGGCCTCCGCGAGCGACCGCCCTCCGCGACGGCCGCGTCGGTAACGAGCCGCGGTCCGTCACCACCCCGAACCACCCCGCCTCCCCACAAGGCGGCGGCCTCCGCAGCCCCCGGGAGTCACCCGCCCCGCCCGCTCTCCGCCCGCACCTCCGCCGACGCCTCCGCCCAGGCCGCCTCCTTCAGCGCCATCCGGGCGGCCGGCCGCCGGCCGCCCGCCGTCTGCCAGTACGGATGGGTGGATACCCGCACCGACAGCCGCAGCAATCGCCGCCGCAGGACCGCGGTTTCGCTGGCGCTGTGCCGCGGCTCCTCGGCGAGCCTGCGATACACCGCGTACCAGTCGCGCTGGGTCTGGACGAGGTCTTCGGGGAAGGTGTGGGTCACGCGGTTATTCTGACACGTGTTCGATTTTCGAGTCACGCGTCTTCCCCGCATCCCACCCGTGTGACCGCGAAAACCGTTCGACAGCGCGGGCGGCCGGGGGATGGGATGAGGTGGACCGCAGGCCGGGAGGAGAGACGTTTGACGGCCGAGACCAGCGCGGGAACGACCGCGGGAACGACCGCGGGAACGACCGCGGACGCGACCGCCGCCGCCCCCGTCGTCGACGAGGCGCTCGCCAGGCGCCTGCTGGCGGCGCAGTTCCCGAGGTGGGCGCACCTGCCGCTGCGGCGTCTGCACCCCGGCGGCTCGGACCACGTGATCTTCCGCCTCGGCGACGCCATGTC
Source organism: Streptomyces synnematoformans (assembly GCF_039531005.1). NCBI lineage: Bacteria > Bacillati > Actinomycetota > Actinomycetes > Kitasatosporales > Streptomycetaceae > Streptomyces > Streptomyces synnematoformans. The sequence goes on along the minus strand of NZ_BAAAPF010000316.1, from coordinate 5,289 downwards.
CGTACGCCTCCCGCGCGGCGACTGGGCGGCGGGGCAGGCCGAGAAGGAACTCCTGTGGCTGCCCCGGCTCGCCCCGCACCTGCCGCTGGCGGTCCCGGCGCCGCTGGAGGTGGGCGAGCCGGCGTTCGGCTACCCGTGGCACTGGTCGGTGTCGCGGTGGCTCGACGGCGAGACGGCGACGCCCGGCGGGCTGGCCGACCCGGAGGAGGCCGCCGCCGACACGGCGGCGTTCCTGCGCGCGCTGCAGGGGCTGCCGCTGCCGGCGGCGGCGTCACCGTCTCCGTCCACGTCGCCGTCCGATGCTCCGTACGGGCTGCTCTCCCCCGCCGTACCGCTGCGCGACCGCGACCGCGCGACGCGGGCGGCGATCGCGGCGGTGGGCGCGGACGGCACGTTCGACGCCCGCGTGCTGACGGCGGTGTGGGAGGCGGCCGTCGAGGCGGGGGACCGCCCCGGGCCGCCGGTGTGGTTCCACGGCGACATGCACAACGGCAACCTCCTCACCCGCTCCGGCCACCTGAGCGCCGTCCTCGACTTCGGCGGCCTCGGCGTCGGCGACCCCGCCTGCGACCTGGTCATCGCCTGGACTCTGCTGGACGCCGGCCCGCGCGCCGCGTTCCGCGCGGCGCTGGGCGCGGACGACGCGGCGTGGGCCCGGGGCCGGGGCTGGGCGCTGACGACGGGGCTCAACGCGTACACGACGTACGCGGCGACGAACCCCCTCGTCGCCCGCAACACCACCCGCCAGATCACGGAGGCCCTGGCGGACGCCACGCCGTAGCCGCCCGGTCACGTAGGAGAGAGAGCCGATGGCCACCGAGGACACCCGCATCGAGCCAGCGGACGCGGACGACTACCACCGCGTGCTCGCCGACCACCCCCGCTACTGGGGCGAGCGCGACCTGCGCCCGCTGCACCTGCTCGCGATGGTGCAGGAGTTCGGCGACACCTGCCTGGTCGCCCGCGCCCCCGACGGCATCCGCGGCTACGTCTTCGGCTTCGTCACCCCGGCCCGCACGGGGTACGTCCACCTGATCGCCGTCCGCGACGACGCCCGCGGCACGGGTCTGGGCCGGGAGCTGTACGGGGCGTTCGCGACGGCCGCGGGACGGCAGGGGGCGGAGCGGCTGAAGGCGATCACGTCGGTGGCGAACGAGGGGTCGCAGGCGTTCCACCGCAGGCTGGGGTTCGAGGCGCGGACGGTGGCGGACTACGACGGGGCGGGGCGGCCGATGGTGGTGTTCGGCCGGGGGCTGCCGCTGTAGCGCCCGGCGGCGGCGACCTGCGGAGCGCAATCCGGGTCCGCGCGGGGAGCGGGCGCTAGATTCGTGGCGACAGATCCGTGCCGACCGGCGGCCGGCCGGTGGACGACCGGTGGACGGCCGGCGGATGGCCGGTGGAAGGAACGGGGCCACACCCATGCTCACGGCGGTAGCCACCGCGGCCGGCGCGCCGCTCACCCTCACCGAACGCGAGGTGCCGGAGCCCGGGCCCGGCGAGGTCCTGGTCAGGATCATTGCCTGCGGGGTCTGCCACACCGACCTGGACCTGGTGCAGGGCCGGTGGCCCATCGCCCGCTTCCCCGTGGTCCCCGGGCACGAGATCACCGGCGAGGTCGCCGCCCTCGGCCCCGGCGTCTCCTGGCCGGCCGTCGGCACGACGGTCGGCGCGCAGTTCCTCGGCGACTCCTGCCGGCACTGCGACTACTGCGCGCGCGGCGAGCAGATCCTCTGCCCGGCCAAACGGATCACCGGCATCGTCATGGACGGCGGCTACACCGAGTACGCCGTCCTCAAGGCCGACTTCGTCACCCCGCTGCCCGACGGGCTCGACCCGGTGGCCGCGGCGCCGCTGATGTGCGCGGGGCTGACCGCGTTCAACAGCCTGCGCCAGGCGGGCGTCACCGCCACCTCCCGCGTCGCCGTGATCGGCACCGGCGGCGTCGGCGCGCTGGCCATCCGCTACGCCGCCGCGATGGGCGCCCGCGTCGCCGCCCTCGGCCGCTCGCCGCGCGGCGAGGCGGCGGCCCGCGAACTGGGCGCCGAGCGCTTCATCGCCACCGGCGACACCGACCCGGCGGAGGCCCTGCGGGCCTGGGACGGCGGCGCCGACGTGATCCTCAACGCCGCCCCCGCCACCGTCGCGGCCACCGCGGCCCTCACCGGCCTGGCCCCCGACGGCACCCTGGTCCTCTGCGGCTACGACGCCGACCCCCTGGTCCTCCCCCCGGCCCCGATGGTCCTGAACCGCCTCCACGTCATGCTCAACCCCTCCGGCTCCCCCCGCGACACCCGCGACACCCTCGCCTTCTCCGCCGCCCACGGCATCGTGCCGGACCACACCCCGATCGGGCTGGAGGGCGCCAACGCCGCCCTGGAGGCGATGGCCAGGGCCAGCCCGCCCAACCGCTCGGTCATCACCTTCGCCTGAAGCCGCCCTCCCCCGCCGCGTCGGCGCGGCGGGGGAGGGCGGGTGGCGGTGTCCCGGTCGCCTCAGTGCAGGAACGAGCCGCAGGTGCTCGCCTGGACCCACCTGTGCGAGGAGATGCTGTTGTTGGCGCTGGTGCGGCCCCCGCCACTGGAGCGCAGGGAGTCGTCGGTGAGGTCGCTGACGTAGTACTCGGACTTCTTGATGCAGGCGTTGGCGCCCCGGTACGCCGTCCCGTCGTACACCTCGACGGCCAGGCCGGACGTGCCCTTGTGCAGGATCGAGCTGGCCTTGTTGCTGTCGCCCTCGAAGCCGCCGCCGCGGGTTCCCCAGTTCGCGTCGTTGCCCTGGGTCTGGCCCAGTCGTGCCCTGCAGTGCGTGCCGTCGAACGCGTAGAAGTAGCCCGACGACGCCTTCTTCCATGCGTTGTCGCAGTACGCGGAGGCCGCCTGGGCGCCGGTGGCGGGGACCAGGGCCCCCAGGCCGGCCAGGCTCAGCGCGGCGAGCAGGGCAGGAATCTTGCGCATGAGTGCTCCTCTTCCGTAGGGATTGCCGCAGGGATGCGGCGGTCTCGGTGCGTCCCGGTCTCAGTTGTCCGGGTCGCAGGCGGCCGGGCCGCACAGCTCCTCGGCCCGCTCCAGGGCCGCGTGCTGCATACGCCGGTGGTCGGCGACGTCGTCGCGGTACTCGCGCAGCCCGCCGCGGTACTCGCGCTCCAGGGCGCGCGCGGTGCGCACCAGGGAGGTCTCCTCGGTGGCGCACTGGGCCTCGGCCACGGCCAGCTCCACCTCCACGGCGTGCGCCTTCGCCTCGCTCAGCCCCCGGGTGAGGCGGGGCAGCCGCTCGCGGATGCGGGCCGGGTCTGCGTAGTCGTGGCCGCGCGCCCGCATGCACGCCGACCACGCCGTGCGGGCGGTGCCGAAGCGCTCGTCCGCCAGCAGGTCGGGCACGTAGAGGGGGGTGAGGTTGGTGGCGGTCTTCTCGGCCCGGAACCAGGCGGGGAAGTCTCCGTAGAGCGTCCCCTTCGCCTCCGCCCGGCAGCCGTGCCGCGGCGTCTGCACGGTGCCGCCCGCGGGCAGCTCGACCGTCAGCACAGCGCCGGACGGGTCGCCGTCGAGGGTGTTCGAGTAACGCACCCGCCGGGCCTCGGGCAGTGCGTTGGCGTAGGCGTGGTTCCGGTCGTTCTTCTGCGCGGCGAGGGCCTTCTCCTGCAGCCGCGTACCGTACCCGTGCCGGCGCGCCCACCCGACGTCGTCGAGCACGTAGCCGCCGCCCCGCCGCTCATCGACGCCGGCGACCGGCTCCGGCCAGTACCGGAAGCCCGCCTCCTCCATGCACTCGCGCACCAGCAGCTGCGTGGCCCGGTCCACCACGCTCTGCTCGGCGTCGGTAAGGTCACGCACCTCCCCCGCGCCGACCTGCCGCCCCTCTCCCCGCGCCGCCCCCTCGCCACCGGCGGCACAGCCGACGACGGCGGCCGCGGCGACGATCGCGCCCAGACATGCCGAAGCGAAACCCCGCTTCATGATCCCCGTACTCCCCCGAGTCGTGACGCTGTCGACCCGGACCCGCCTTCTCCACACGGCAGCCCCCGGCCGGTTGCGTACCCCACCCTGCGCAACCGGCCCTGCACCAACCTTGCACCGGCCTGGAATCCGCTGGTGACCCGCTCGCTCCGCCCGGCAGCGGCACGGTGGGACGCCCCGCACCCGCCGCACGCACGCCCGCAGGCGACCGCATGCGGAAGCGGCGTCGTCGAGATACGACGACGCCGCATGTGACCTGCGAAGATGGTGCCTCTCGGCGGAGAGTGTGGGATTCGAACCCACGGTGACGGATCACGCCACGACGGTTTTCAAGACCGTTCCCTTAGGCCGCTCGGGCAACTCTCCCTGCCGCCGGCGCGGCGGCGGCAGGGACCAAGGCTAGCGGTTCGGGTGGCGGGGTTGCGGGCGGGATGGGGGTGGGGCAGGGGCGACGGGCGGGGTCAGGATGCGGTGGCGGCGGCGGGGTCCATCCAGAAGATCTCCCACTGGTGGCCGTCCGGGTCGAGGAAGCTGCGGCCGTACATGAAGCCCTGGTCGTTGGGCTCGTTCGCGACGGTGCCGCCGGCGGCGAGGGCCTTGTCGACGATCTCGTCCACCGCCGCGCGGTCGTCCACGCTCAGGGCGAGGATCGCCTCGGTGGCGGTGGCGGTGTCCGCGATCTCGTTCTTGGTGAAGCCCTTGAAGAACGGCTCCGTGAGGAGCATGGCGTAGATGTCGTCGGTGATGACGAGGCAGGTGGCGTTCTCGTCGGTGAAGTTCTCGTCGAAGCGGTAGCCGAGGGCGGTGAAGAAGGCCTTCGAGCGGTCCAGGTCCTTCACGGGCAGGTTGACGAAGATCTTGTGCGGCATCGTGGTGGCCCCTCTCCGGGCTGCGGTGTTCGGCTCCTGGAGCACGCTGTCTGAGGGGTAGACGGAGTGGCCGCGCGGAACTCATCGGTCGTTGGGGGGACGGGGGGCTTTTTTCGGGGGCGGGGTTGTACGGGGGGCGTTACGGGGGTGTGTGTCTTGCCGCCGACGCCACCGTCGCCGCCGCCTCCCGCTCCGGGAGGCCCGTGCTGACCGCGGCGCGGACGAGCGCCGCCGCGACGTCCGGGCCGTGGCCCGTCTCGTACGCGCGGCAGGCCGCCCAGAACAGGCGGGCGTTGCGTTCGCCGGGGCGGGAGGCGGCGACGAAGCGGACCAGGGCGTCCGCCCGGCGTTCCCGGGCCGGGGCGTCCGGGGGTGGCTGGTCCGGGTGCGCCGGTGACGGTGGCGGTGGCGGTGGCGGCGGCGGCGGGGGCGGGGGGGGCGGGGTCAGGGGGCGGAGGAGGGCTCTC
>NZ_BAAAPF010000315.1:0-7934 GCF_039531005.1 Streptomyces synnematoformans | reverse complement strand
CTGCGGGGCGGCCGGCGCGGCCGGCGCGGCGGGCGCGGCCTGGGCGGGCGCGGGCGCCGGCTCGTCGACGCTGACGCCGAAGTCGGTGGCGATGCCCGCGAGCCCGTTCGCGTACCCCTGGCCCACGGCGCGCACCTTCCACGCGCCGCCGCGCCGGTAGACCTCGACCACGACGAGGGCCGTCTCGGTGGACAGCTGCGGCGGCGTGAACGTGGCGACCACGGCTCCGCCGTCGGCGTCCCGCACCGTGGCGGTCGGCTCGGTCCCGGAGAACGTGCCGTTGTCCAGGCTGGCGGTGACCACGACCTTGTCGATGTCCGCGGGGACGGCCGCGGTGTCCACCGTGATGGTGTCGGCCGCGCCGGTCGACTGGTGCGTCACTCCGGGGCCCGAGGGCTGGTTGTAGAAGACGAAGTCGTCGTCGGAGCGCACCTTGCCGGCGGTGGTGAGCAGGAGGCCCGAGACGTCGAGCCGCACCGGCGCGGTGACGTCCACGGCCACCCGGGCGGCGCTGAGCGGTAGGTTCGAGCCAGGGGTCATCGCAGTCATGCCCCGGCTAACGAACGGCCCCGGTCCGCGGTTCCTCCCGCGTCCGCCGGAAGGGGATCGTCCGTGAGCTGGTACGCCCCGCGCCGCCGGCCGCCCGCGCCCCGGTTTCGGTGCGCAGCGTCGCCGCCGCCACCCCCGCCGCCGCGACGCCCATTCCGGCCACCGCCGCGGGACCGGGCGCCTCGCCGAACATCGCGTACGCCCAGAGCGCCGTGACGGGCGGCGTCAGATACATCAGCGCGCTGGTCCGGGTGACGCCGCTGCGCCGCAGGCTCAGCCAGTAGAAGCCGTACCCGCCGGCCGTGGACAGCGCCACCACCCACGCCACCGCCAGCCAGAAGCCGGCGCCCGCGGGCGGCGTGCCGCGCCCGCCGGCCAGCGCGACCGCGCCGAAGAGAACGGCGCTCACCAGCACGTGCACGGGCACCGCGTCCGCGGGCGGCAGCGGGGCGCGGGCCCGGCGCTCCAGGAAGCTGGCGCCGAGGAGCGCGGCCATGCCGGCGAAGGGGAGCCCGTACGCCCACGGCGGGGCCGCGCCGGTGCCGCCGAGGTCGTCCCGCACCACGAGGGCCACGCCCGCGAGCCCCACCGCAAGACCCGCCCACTGCCGCCGGGTGACGGTCCCGCCGAGCAGCGGCCCGGCCAGCGCACCGGCGGCCAGCGGCTGCAGCGCGGCGATCAGCGCGGCGCTGCCGGCGGGGACGCCGAGGCCCACGGCCCAGACGATGGCGCCCAGGTAGCCGCCCTGCGACAGGGCGCCGATCGCGGCCTGCTCGGCCAGCGCCCGGCGCGGGAGGCGGCGCCGGCGCAGCAGCAGCCAGCCGCCGCCGAACAGCGCCGCCGCGGCCAGGAACCGCCACATCAGCAGGGTGTCCGCCGCGGCCTCGCGGGTGCCCAGCTCGGCGCCGATGAAGCCGGAGCTCCAGAAGGCGACGAGACCGGCCGAGACAACCGTTGCACCCATGCTGACCTCCGAAAGTAAACCGATCTGTTTACTGTTCTCGCCAGTGTACTAAACAGGTCGGTATACTCCTGGGTGGAGGTGGTCGGAGATGACGACGCAGGCGACGCAGACGGTGCGGCCGCGGCTCACGCCCGCGGCGCGGCGGATCCTGGACGCCGCGGAGACCCTGTTCTACAACCGCGGGATCACCGCCGTCGGCGTGGACCTGATCGCCCGCCGGGCCGGCGTGACGAAGAAGACGATCTACGACCGCTACGGCTCCAAAGACGCCCTCGTCGCCGCCTACCTGCACCGCCGTGACGAGCGCTGGCGCACCTGGCTGCCCGCCGAGGTCGAGCGCACCGCCGCCGGCGGCTCCGCCCGCGACCGGATCCTCGCCACCTTCGACGCGCTCGCCACCTGGATGGACGGGCAGTCGCCGCGCGGCTGCAGCTTCGTCAACGCCGCCGCCGAGCTGACCGACCCCGGGCACGAGGGGCGCCGGGTCATCGCCGACCAGAAGCACTGGCTGCGCGGCTACCTGCGCGAGCTGTGCGTGCGGGCCGGCGCCGCCGACCCCGGACTGCTCGCCGACGAGCTGCTGCTCATCCACGAGGGCGCGACCGTGCTCTACGGGCTGTCCGCCGTGCCCGACCCCGTCACCGTCTCCCGGCGGCTCGCGGAGGCCGCGCTGCTGCGCGCCGGCTGCACCGCCTGACCGCGCAAGTCATGCCGCCGTACCCATTGACGAACTCTCCGGGCCCGTCTTACCTTCAGCGCGTCGTACTTCGTACGTCATATATGAGACGCGATACCTGAGATCTGAGGGCAGTCATGACCTTCGCTCCCGGCCCGATCCCCTCCCGCACGCAGTACGTGCAGGAAGCGATCAAACACGCCGTCCTCACCGGCAAGCTCACCCCAGGGCAGCCGCTCGTCGAGGCCGACCTCGCCGCGCAGTTCGGGGTCTCCAAGACGCCGGTGCGCGAGGCGCTCAAGACGCTGGCCGGCTCCGGTCTGGTGGTGATGAGCCAGTACAAGGGCGTCACCGTGCGCACCGTGGACGCCACCATGGCCCGCGAGGTCTACGACGTGCGGCTGCTGCTCGAACCCGAGGCGCTGCGCCGCACCGTCGCGCTCGAAGCGTCGCTCCAGACCGCCGCGGAGGCGCTGGAGCGCGCCGAGTCCGCGCCCGACGCCGCCGACCGCAGCCTCGCCAACCGCGACTTCCACCGCGCCCTGTACCTGTCCTGCGGCAACCCGCTGCTCAGCCGCATGCTCGACGACCTCCGCGACCAGGCCGCGCTGGTCTCCACCGTCGCCTGGTCGGCCAACCCCTCCTGGGAGCGGGAGGCCGGCGAGCACCGGGAGATCCTCCGGCTCGCCACCGCCGGCGACGCCGAGGCGGCGGGCGCCGCGCTGCACGACCACATCGCGTCCTTCCTCGCCCGGGCGTTCCCCGCATGACGCCCGGCGAGAGCCCCGCAGGCGGCGCCCCCGCCCGGCCCGCCGACGGCCCCCGCACCCGCGGCGGCGCCCCCGCCGACACCGACAGGAAGGCCGGTCCCATGGACCACCTCAGGCCCGCGCTCGCCGAGGCCGTCGCCATCCCCGTCACGCCCTTCGACGCCGCCGGCGACATCGCCGCGGACACGTACCGCGCGCTGCTGCGCCGCCTCCTCGACGCCGGCGTACGGACCGTCACCCCCAACGGCAACACCGGCGAGTACTACTCCCTCGGCCCCGACGAGCGCCGCCGCGTCACCGAGCTGACGCTCGCGGAGGTCGGCGGCGAGGCCACCGTCATCGTCGGCGTCGGGCACGACCTGCCGACCGCCGTCGCGTCGGCCCGGCACGCCCGGGAGGCGGGCGCCGAGATGGTGATGGTGCACCAGCCCGTGCACCCGTACGTCTCGCAGAGCGGCTGGGTCGACTACCACCGGGCCATCGCCGAGGCCGTGCCCGGGCTCGGCGTCGTGCCGTACATCCGCAGCGACCGGCTCGACGGGACCCGGCTGGCCCGGCTCGGCGAGCTGTGCCCCAACGTCGTCGGCGTGAAGTACTCCGTCCCCGACGCCGCCCGCTTCGCCGCCTTCGCGCACGACGCCGGCCGGGAGCGGTTCGTCTGGGTCGCCGGGCTCGCCGAGCTGTACGCGCCCGCCTACTGGGCCTGCGGCGCCACCGGCTTCACCTCCGGCCTGGTCAACGTCGCGCCCAAGGTCTCGCTCGCGATGCTGGAGGCGCTGCGCACCGCCGACTACCCCGCCGCCATGCGGGTCTGGGAGCAGGTACGCGCGTTCGAGGAGCTGCGCGCCGCCGACGCCTCCGCCGACAACGTCTCCGTCGTCAAGGAGGCCCTGGCCGCGCTGGGCCTGGCCCGCCGCGACGTGCGCCCGCCGGGCCGGCTGCTGCCGGAGCCGGTGCGCGAGCGGGTGGCGCAGCTCGTACGGGGGTGGGGCATATGAGCGCCGCCGCCGGCGAAGCGCCCCGGGACGCGACCGCGCTGCGCAGCCACCGCTGGTACGGGGACGGGATCGCCGCCGGACTGCGCTCCTTCAGCCACCGCGCCCGCACCCGGCAGCTCGGCTACCTGCCCGAGGAGCACCTCGGCAAACCGGTCGTCGCGATCCTCAACACCTGGTCCGACATCAACCCCTGCCACTCCCACCTGCGTGAGCGCGCCCAGGCCGTCAAGCGCGGGGTGTGGCAGGCCGGCGGCTTCCCGCTGGAGTTCCCCGTCGCCACGCTGTCGGAGACCTTCCAGAAGCCCACGCCCATGCTCTACCGCAACCTCCTCGCCATGGAGACCGAGGAGCTGCTGCGCTCGTACCCGGTCGACGGCGCGGTGCTCATGGGCGGCTGCGACAAGACCACCCCCGCGCTGCTCATGGGCGCCGCCAGCGCCGGCCTGCCCGCGCTCTTCGTTCCGTCGGGCCCGATGCTGCCCGGCCGCTGGCGCGACGAGGTCCTCGGCTCCGGCACGGACATGTGGAAGTACTGGGACGACCACCGCGCCGGGCTCATCGGCGACTGCGAGCTGGCGGAGCTGGAGTGCGGGCTCGCCCGCTCGCCCGGCCACTGCATGACCATGGGCACCGCCGCCACCATGACCGCCGCCGCCGAGGTGCTCGGCATGACCCTGCCCGGCGCCTCCTCGATCCCCGCCGTCGACTCCGGGCACGAGCGGATGGCCGCCGCGGCCGGCGCGCGGATCACCGGGATGGTGTGGGAGGACCTGACCCCCGGGAAGATCCTCACCCGCGAGGCGTACGAGGACGCCGTCGCCACCGTCCTCGCCCTCGGCGGCTCCACCAACGCCGTCATCCACCTCATCGCCATGGCCGGCCGCTCCCGCGTCCCCCTGGCCGCCGCCGACTTCGACCGGATCGCGCGCACCGTGCCGGTGCTCGCCGACGTCCGCCCCGGCGGCCGGTTCCTCATGCAGGACTTCCACTTCGCCGGCGGGCTGCCCGCGCTGCTGTCCCGCCTCACCGACGTGCTGCACCTCGACCGCCCCACGGTCGCCGGCACCCTGCGCGAGCGGCTCGACGGCGTCCGGGTGCACGACGAGGAGGTGATCAGGCCCCGCGACCGGCCCGTCGCCGCCGAGGGCGGCGTGGCCGTGCTGCGCGGCAACCTGTGCCCGGACGGCGCCGTCATCAAGCACGTCGCCGCCGAGCCCCGGCTCCTGGCGCACACCGGACCCGCCGCGGTCTTCGACGACTACCGGGAGCTGCAGCGCACCATCGACGACCCCGCCCTCGCGCTCACCGCCGACCACGTGCTGGTGCTGCGCAACGCGGGCCCGCTGGGCGGCCCCGGCATGCCGGAGTACGGGATGCTGCCGATCCCCGCGTACCTCCTCAAGAAGGGCGTACGCGACATGGTGCGGATCTCCGACGCCCGGATGAGCGGCACGAGTTACGGCGCCTGCGTGCTGCACGTCGCGCCCGAGTCGTACGTCGGCGGGCCGCTGGCCCTCGTCCGGAACGGCGACCTCGTCACCCTCGACGTCGCCGCGCGCACCCTCCGGCTGGAGGTCGACGACGCGGAGCTGGCCCGCCGCCGCGCCGCCTGGACGCCGCCGCCCCCGCGCTACGAACGCGGCTACGGCGCCCTGTACGCCGACCAGATCACGCAGGCCGACACCGGCTGCGACTTCGCCTTCCTGGCCCGTACCGGCCGGGTGCCCGAGCCCTACGCGGGCTGACCGCGCACGACCCGACCCGCCCGCCCTCCGCCCGACCGACCTGTCCGACCCACCGACCAACGTTATCGAAGCGCTTCGACGGCACCGTTAGGAGCAGACATGGCCCAAGCCGTGGCGCGGCCGCCCGGAGTCACCGGCTTCAGCCCGAGGGCGGTGCAGGGATGACCCGCCGGAACGGATCCCGGACGCCCGCTCCCGTGCCCGTCGTGCTGGCCGGCGCCCGCGGGCACGGCCGCAAGCATCTGGAGAACATCCGCAGGCTGCAGCGGGCGGGCCTGGTCGAGCTGGCCGGCGTCTGCGAGACGCGGCCGCTGTCGAGCGCGGAGTTCGCCGGCGAACCGGTCGCGCAGGACGCCGACTTCGCCACGCTGCTGGAGCGTACCGGCGCCCGGCTGGCCGTCGTCTCCACGCCGATCCCCACCCACACCGACTTCGCCGTGGTCGCCGCCGCGCACGGCGTGCACCTGCTGCTGGAGAAGCCGCCCGCGCCGTCGTTCGCGCTGTACGAGCGCATCGAGGCCGCCTGCAGCTCCGCCGGCGTTGCCTGCCAGATCGGCTTCCAGTCGCTCGGCTCGCACGCGGTGCCCGCCGTCCGTGCGCTCGTCGCCGAAGGCGCCGTCGGCGCGGTACGGGGCATCGGCGCCGCCGGCGCGTGGGTGCGCGACGAGGCGTACTTCCGGCGCGCGCCCTGGACCGGGCGGCGCCGCCTCGATGGCGTCGACGTGGTCGACGGCGTGCTCACCAACCCGCTCGCGCACGCCGTCGCCACCGCGCTCGCCCTCGACGGCACGGTGCGGGCCGCCGACGTCACCGGCATCGAGCTGGAGCTGTACCGCGCGCACGACATCGAGGCCGACGACACCTCCGGCGTCCGGCTGACCACCGCCCGCGGCACCGAGGTCGTCGGCGCCGTCACGCTGTGCGCCGAGCGCGCGGCCGACCCGTACGTGATGGTGCACGGCGCCGCCGGCCGGATCACCTTCTGGTACAAGGAGGACCGCGTCCTGCTCCAGCGCGCCGGGCACGGCCCGGAGGAGATCACGTACCGCAGGACCGACCTCCTCGGCAACCTCCTCGACCACCTCCGCGACGGCACCCCGCTGCTCGCGCCCGTCGCCGCCTGCGGCGCGTTCATGCGGGTGGTCGAGGCCGTACGCACCGCCCCCGACCCCGTGCCGCTGCCCCCCGCCGCCTGGCGCACCGAGCCCGCCGCCGCCGGCCCGCCGGCCGTCCGCCGCGTGGTACCCGGCGTCGACGCGCTCGTCGCCGCCGGCGCGGAGCGGCTGGCCCTCTACTCCGAACTCGGCGCCCCCTGGGCCGCCGGCAGCGAGGTGAGCCGCACATGACCGTCCCCTCCCCCCACCGGTCCGGCACCGACACCGCCACCCTGCTGCGCTGCGCCGGCCGCAGCGTCGGCCGCTACGTGCACCGCCCGCGCCTCGACCCCCGGCTGTCGCCCCGCCCGTACCTGCACCCGCTCACCACACTGGCCGGGGTGCCGGTCACCGAGCTGACGCCCGACGACCACCCGCACCACCTCGGCGTCAGCATCGCCGTCCCCGACGTCGCGGGCGGCAACTTCTGGGGCGGGCGCACCTTCGTCCGCGGCCGGGGCCCCGTCGAGCTGGACAACCACGGCGAGCAGCGGCACGCCGGCTGGCTGCTGCGCGACCCGGACGGCTTCGTCGAGGAGCTGAGCTGGTACGCGGCCGGCGCGGAGGTGCTGCGCGAGCGCCGGGCCGTCGCCGTCGCCCCGGCGGGCGGCGCGGCGTGGGCGCTGGGCGTGTCGTTCGCGCTGACCAACGTCTCCGGCGCGCCGGTCTCGTTCGGCAGCCCCGCCACCAACGGCCGCCCCGGCGCGGGCTACGGCGGCTTCTTCTGGCGGGCGCCGCGGACGGAGCGCCCGCCGCGGGTGTTCACCGCGGCCGCCGAGGGCGAGGAGGCGGTGCACGGGCGGCCGGCGCGCTGGCTGGCGCTGGCGTCGGACGACTGGACGCTGGTCTTCTCCGGCGCCACCGACCGTACGCGCCGCGACCCCTGGTTCGTACGGGCCCGGGAGTACCCCGGGGTCGGCTCCGCCCTGGCCTGGTCCGAACGGGTGCCGCTGGCGCCGGGGGCGAGCCTCACGCGGCGGGTCGTCACGGCGGTGGCCGACGGCCGGCTCGACCACGCCGCGGCGGCGGCGCGGGCGCGGCGGGCGGTGGCCTGAGGGGGCGCCGCGCAGCCCGGGGC
>NZ_BAAAPF010000314.1:0-7952 GCF_039531005.1 Streptomyces synnematoformans | reverse complement strand
CACGCGCACCCCCCCACGGTCCGGCCCCCGCCCCACCCGGGGCCCCGGGCGCGGCCGCCCGGGCCGCCGGGCCCGCCCGAACCGACCCCGGCACCCCGCTACGGCCTGCTCGGCGAGAGCCCCGTCGACTCGCGCAGCGCCAGGTCGTACCCCGCCAGCACCGTCGTCGGCGGCGCCTCCGCCGGACCCTCTATCCGCGCCAGCAGCGCCTTCACCGCCAGCCGGGCCAGCTCCTGCTTGTCCGGCGCCACGCTGGTCAGCGACGGCACCATGTACCGCGCCTCCTGGATGTCGTCGAAGCCGACGACCGCCAGGTCCTCCGGGATCGCCAGCCCCTCGTCGTGCGCGACGCGCATCGCGCCCGACGCCAGCATGTCGGTGAAGCAGAAGACCGCGTCCGGCGGCTGGGGCAGCGCCCGCAGCTCCCGCATCGCCGCCGCGCCGTCCGCGCGGGTGTACGCGCCCACGGCGGGCGCCAGCACCGGGTCGTACGCGAGCCCGGCCTCGGCCAGCGCCTCGCGGTGGCCCTGCATGCGCTGCTGGGCGGTGGCGTGCGGCGGTTCGTCGTGCTGCCAGCCGATGACGCCGATGCGGCGGCGGCCGAGGCCGACGAGGTGCCGGGTGGCGTCGCGGGCGGCGGCCACGTTGTCGATGAGCACGTGGTCGGCGGGGACCTCGTAGTCCCGCTCGCCCAGCAGCACGAGGGGGACGCGGCGTTCGCGGCCGGCCAGCGCCGTCTGGTCCAGGCCGAGAGGGCTGAGGAGCACGCCGTCGATGAGGGGGTCGCTGAGGCCGCAGGCGATGCGCAGCTCCTCGGCCGGGTCGCCGTCGGTCACCTCGATGAGGACGGTCTGCCCGCTCTCCTTGGCGGCGGCGATGACGCAGGTGGCCAGCTCCGCGAAGTAGGGCGCGACGAGTTCGGGGACGGCCAGGGCGATGACGCCGCTGCGGCCGGTGCGCAGGTGGCGGGCGGAGGCGTGCGGGCGGTAGCCGAGTTCGTCGATGGCGCGCAGGACGCGCTCGCGGGTCGGCCCGGCGACGCGCGCGGCGCCGCGGACGACGTTCGAGACGGTCTTGATGGAGACACCGGCGCGTTCTGCGACGTCCTTGAGGCGGGCCCCGGACACGGCTTCCTCCCGATTCCTCCGCGGTTCTGGCTGCGCACACCCTACGCCTTCCTGCGCAGGCTGTTGACGCGGTCGGCGCGGCGATATACAACGTTGCACCAAGACCGGATTACAACGTTGTACAAGCGCCGCGGAAAGGGACATCCGCCATGCTCCGACGCCTCACCTCCCCCGGCCGAGCGGCCCCCGGCCCCGCCCCCGGCACCGCCCCCGGCGCCCCGGGAGACCCGGCCGCCCCCTCCCTCCGCGCCCTGCTGCGCCGCGGCGCCCGCCTCGCCGTCGGCGCCGCCGCCACCGTGGCGCGCAGCGGCTGCGGCTCGACCATCGCCCAGGGCTTCACCGGCGGCGAACCCCCCGCGGACCGGCTGAACTTCTGGAACCCGTTCACCGGCGGCGACGGCGCACGCATGGTCGCCATGCAGCAGGAGTACGAGAAGGCGCACCCGGAGAACTCCCTGCGGGCCACCACCTTCGTCTGGGGCAACCCGTACTACACCAAGCTCAGCCTCGCCACGGTCGGCGACCGCCCCCCGCACGTCGCCGTCGCGCACCTGTCGAAGCTGCCGGTGCTCGCCCGGGCCGGGCTGCTCACCGAGCTGCCCGGTGACGCGCTGGCCGGGCAGGGCATGACGCCGGAGAAGTTCGACGCCAAGCCGTGGCGCAAGTCCCACGTCGACGACCGGCTCTACGGCGTCCCCCTCGACACCCACCCCTTCGTCCTGTACTTCCGCACCGACATCGCCGAGAAGGCCGGCCTGCTCGACGGCGGCGAACTCGCCGGCGTCGACGGCCCCGACGAGTTCGCGGCCGCGCTGCGCGCGGCGAAGGAGGTCACCGGCGCGTTCGGCGGCTCGGTCGCCTCCATCAAGGACTCGGCCACCCAGTTCCGCCTCTTCCTCTCCTTCTACACCCAGCTCGGCGGCCGGCCGCTGGTCGCCGACGCCGGCGCCACCGTGACCGTCGACCTCGACGCCGCCGAGGAGGCGCTCGCGTACATCCGGCGGCTCGGCGAGGAGAAGCTGATCCCCACCGGGGCCGACGGGCAGGCCGCCATCACCATGCTCACCACCGGCCAGGCCGGGTTCCTCATGGACGGCGTCTGGCAGATCGTCGCCGTGCTGGACTCGAAGGTGGGGTTCGACATGCGGCCGCTGCCGCGGATCTTCTCCGACGCCCCCTACGCCTGCTTCGCCGACAGCCACGCCCTGGTGCTGCCCCGGCAGCCGAAGCGGGACGACGCCCGCGTCGACCTGTCGCTGGAGTTCGCCGCCTCCCTGCTCGACTCCAGCAGGCTGTGGGCCGAGGGCGGCCACATCCCCGCCTGGCTGCCGACCCAGCGCTCGGCCGCGTACCGGGAGCTGACGCCCCAGTCCCACTACACCGAAGCCGCCGAGGGCGCCGCGTACGACCCCGTCGCCTGGTACGGCGGCGCCGGCAGCAACCTGCAGATAAACGTGGGCGACGCGGTGACCGCCGCGCTCACCGGCCGGTCGAGCCCGCGGGCCGCCGCGGAACGGGTCCGCAGCGAACTGCGCACGCTCGCGGACGTCGAGTCCCCGATCTGACCCGCCGCCGACACCCCGCAAACGAAAGGCATCCCCGTGGCGAGCACACTCGGCACCGGCGCCGTCACCCCCGACCGCCGCGCCGCCGGCGCCGTTCGCGGACGGCTCACGGGCCCGGCCCTGATCGCACCGTTCGCGCTCTTCTACATCGTTTTCCTGGTCGGCCCGCTGATCTACACCTTCGTGGCGGGCTTCTTCAACGGCAGCCTGCTGCGCGACGGCTTCGGCAGCTGGGTCGGCCTCACCAACTACGCCGACGTCCTGAGCGACGCGGAGTTCTGGCGCACGCTGAAGCACACCCTGTGGTTCACCGTGCTGACCACCGTCCCGCTGGTGCTGCTGGCGCTGCTCCTCGCGATCCTCGCCGACCGGTTCGTACGCGGCCGGTGGTTCTTCCGCTTCGCGTTCTTCGCGCCGTACGTGATCCCGTCCGCGTCGGTCTCGCTGATCTTCATGTGGGGCGTGCTCGCCGACCAGGTGGGCCTCGCCCAGGACTGGCTCAAGGCCCTCGGCGTCGACTCGCCGCCGTCCTGGCTGGGCGACCCGAGCTGGGCGATGTGGTCCATGGCCGGCGTCACCGTCTGGTGGACCGTCGGCTTCAACTTCGTGCTCTACCTCGCCGGCCTGCAGGAGATCCCCCGGGACGTGCACGAGGCCGCCGCGATCGACGGCGCCGGCCCCTGGCAGCGGATCCGGCACGTGGTCGTCCCCATGCTGGGGCGGACGACGACGCTCGTCACCGTGCTCCAGATCGTCGCCTCGCTGAAGGTCTTCGACCAGATCTACATGATGACCGGCGGCGGCCCCGACGGCTCCACCCGGCCGACGCTGCAGTACATCGTCGACACCGGCTTCACCGACGGCCGCACCGGCTACGCCTCGGTCATCTCCCTGTTCCTCTTCCTCGTCATCCTGCTGATCTCCCTGGTCTGGTTCTTCCTCGTCCGCCGGGCAGAGAAGGAGAGCTGAGCCGTGACCGGTACTACGCAAACCGCCGCCCCCGCGCCCCGGCGCCGCTACGACGCCGAGAAGCTCTTCAACCGCGTCGCGCTCGGCGTCCTCGTCGCCTTCGCGCTGCTGTGGCTGGTGCCGCTGCTGTTCGCGACGGCGATATCCATCCGGCCGGCCGACGAGATAGCCGTCGACCCGACGTCCTGGTTCTCGTCCAACCCCACGCTCGCGGCGTACGAGGACCTCTTCGACAAGGGCAAGCTGCCCTACTGGTACGCCAACAGCTTCATCGTCTCGCTGCTGACCACGGTGCTCACCGTCGGCACCGCCTCGCTCGCCGCCTTCGGCCTGTCCCAGGTGCGCTTCCGCCTTCGCCGCGTGGCGTTCCTGCTGCTGCTCGCCGGGATCATGGTCCCGATGCAGGTGCTGATGATCCCGCAGTTCCTCGCGCTGCAGGAGGTGGGCCTGCTCAACACGTACTGGGGCGTGGTCCTGCCGCAGGTGCCGAACGTCGTCGCCGTCTTCGTCTTCAAGCAGTTCTTCGACGGCATCCCCAGGGAGCTGGTCGAGGCCGCGCGCGCCGACGGCGCCGGCTGGCTGCGCACGTACTGGCAGATCGTGATGCCGGTCGCGCGGCCCGCCGTGTCGGCCGTGACGATCTTCGTCTTCGTGCAGGTCTGGAACAACTTCCTGTGGCCGCTGCTGGTGGTCACCGACCCGGAGATGATGACGCTGCCCGTCGGCCTCAACTCCGTACAGGACGCCTTCGGCATCCCGTACGCGCAGCTCATGGCCTCCGCCGTGCTCGGCGCCGTCCCGCTGCTCGTCGTCTTCTCGCTCTTCCAGCGCCGCATCGTCGAGGGCATCGCCGGTACGGGCCTGAAGTAGGCCCGCACCGCCCCGCCCCCGCGCACCACCGCACACCCCCGAGAAAGGCACCGCATGCCGCACACCGCCAGGTTCACCGTCGACCCCGCGTTCGTCGTCGGCGAGGTGGACCCGCGCCTGTACGGGACGTTCGTCGAGCACATGGGCCGCTGCGTCTACACCGGGATCTACGAGCCCGGCCACCCCACCGCCGACCCGGCCGGGTTCCGCGGCGACGTCGCCGCCCTGGTCCGCGAGCTGGGCACCGGCCTCGTCCGCTACCCCGGCGGCAACTTCGTCTCCGGCTACCACTGGGAGGACGGCGTCGGGCCGGTGGCGGACCGGCCGCGCCGGCTCGACCTGGCCTGGCGGTCGGTGGAGTCCAACGAGGTCGGCACCAACGAGTTCCTGACCTGGGCGAAGGGGCTGGGTCTGGAGCCGATGATGGCCGTCAACCTCGGCACCCGCGGCATCGACGCCGCCCGCGCGCTCGTCGAGTACGTCAACCACCCCGGCGGCACCGCCTGGTCCGACCTGCGCGTCAGCCACGGCGTCGCCGAGCCGCACGGCGTGCGGCTGTGGTGCCTGGGCAACGAGATGGACGGCCCGTGGCAGACCGGGCACAAGTCGGCGCGCGAGTACGGCCGGCTGGCGGCCGAGGCCGGCAAGGCCATGCACCAGGTCGACCCGACGATCGAACTCGTCGCCTGCGGCAGCTCCAACGCGCAGATGCCGACGTTCGGCAGCTGGGAGCGCGAGGTCCTGGAGGAGACCTACGACGAGGTCGACTACCTGTCGCTGCACGCCTACTACGAGGAGCTGGACGGCGACCGGGCGAGCTTCCTCGCCTCCGGCGCGCACATGGACCAGTACATCTCCGACGTGGTGTCCACCGCGGACCACGTACGCGCCGTCAGGCGGGCGGACAAGCGGATCCGGCTCTCGTTCGACGAGTGGAACGTCTGGTACGCCGCCCGCTTCCCCGGCGAGCGCAACCTGGCCACCGCCGAGACCCCGCGGCTGATCGAGGACACGTACTCGGTGACCGATGCCGCCGTCGTCGGCTCCCTGCTCATCACCCTCCTCCGGCACGCCGACCGGGTCGCCGTGGCGTGCCTGGCGCAGCTGGTCAACGTCATCGCGCCGATCCGCAGCGAGCCCGGCGGGCCGGCGTGGCGGCAGACGACGTTCCACCCCTTCGCGCAGGCCGCCCGGTTCGCGCGCGGCACGGTCCTGCGCACCGAGCCGGACCGCACGGCGTCGCGCGTCGAGACGCCGCGGCACGGCGACGTCCCGGCGCTCGACCACGTCGTGACGTACGACGAGGAGAGCGGCGACCTCACGGTCCTGGCCGTGAACCGCGCCCAGGACGAGCCGCTGCGGCTGTCCGCCGCGCTGCGCGGGTTCGGTCCGGGCGGCACAGCGGACGCGTACGAGGTCCTCGAACACCTGGTCCTCGCCGACGACGACCCCGACGCGGCGAACACCGAGGCCGACCCGGGGCGGGTGCTGCCGCGGGCCGTCTCCGCCACCCGGATCGGCGCGGACGGCGAACTGGAGGCCGAACTGCCGCCCGTGTCCTGGAACGTGATCCGGCTACGGAGACAGAGCAGGTGACCACCCGCCGCACATAATCGAAACTGCCGGAAAACCCCGTACATCCCTCGGCGCCTCTCGGGAGTCCTACGTCGTGAATCACACGGCGCCGACCTGGTGTGAAGCTCGCTACACCTAAGGCCCTTTTTGCATGAACCAGGGGCGTTCTTCGCAAATCTGGCCTAAAGTTCCGGGAGCGAAGGGTGCGCGTCGACCAGGGGAGGATCGCGTGCGCCTCATCAGTCGCGATGTGCCAGGGGGGAACATGCGGCGTATCGGGGTTTCCGATACCGGGATCATGACGGCCGAGCCGAGACGCGGGACCCGCGTGCGCTCCGCCGCGGCGAAGCCGACGTGGTATCTGCCGGCCGCTCTCGTCACCGACGCGGCGGGGACGGCGATACCCGTCGTGCTCGTCTTCGTCCTGACCCGGCAGCCGTATCCGGCGCTCTGCGCCGCGCTGGCCGCCGGCGGCTGGCTCGCCGTACGGGCCGCGCGGCGCCGCTACTCCGCGCGGCAGCTCGGCGAGTCGGGCGCGGTGGTGCCGCTGCTGCAGGACTGGCTCCTGCTGCTCGGCGTGCTCGCCGTCGTCCGCGCGTTCACCGCCGACAGCGCCGCCGAGCCGCAGCCGGCCCTGCTCGCGCTGCTGCCCGGCCTGGTGCTGACGGCCGGCACCGCCAAACTGCTCCACCACCACCTCGTCGCCTCCCGCCGGGAGGGCCGGGCGGTACGGCGCGTGCTGGTGGTCGCCGAGCCGGCGACCGCCGACCAGGTCGTCGGCCAGCTGGCCGCGCGCACCGACCACGAGTACGTGGTCGTCGGCGTCGTCCCGGTCGGCGAGGCCCCGCTGTCCTGCGGCGCCCCGGAGGCCGCCCGGCTCGGCCCGGTCCCCGCGGACCGGGCGGGCTGGGAGGCCCAGGCGGTGCTGTCCGCCGCCGCCGAGCACGGCGCCGAGCTGGTCCTCGCCGCCCCCGGACCGCTGCTGCCGGCGGGCCGGCTGCGGCAGCTGGCGTGGGCGGTGCACGACGCGGGGCTGCCGCTGGCGGTGCTGCCCGGCGTCGCCGAGGTCGCCGAGCGGCGGATGCGGCTGTCGGTCGTCGCGGGCCTGACGCTGCTGCACATCGCGCCGCCGCTGCGGCGGGGCGCGCAGTCGACGCTGAAGGCGGCGGGCGACCGCGTGGCCGCGGCCGTCGGCATCGCGCTGCTGGCGCCGGTCTTCGCGGTGATCGCGGCGGCGGTCAAGTTCACCTCGCCGGGGCCGGTGTTCCACCGGCAGACCCGCCTCGGCCGCGGCGGCGCACCGTTCACGATGTGGAAGTTCCGCAGCATGGTGCAGGACGCGGAGCAGCAGAAGTCCACCCTGTCGGTGGTCAACGAGCACGACGGCAGCCCCATCTTCAAGATCCGCCGCGACCCGCGGGTCACCCGCGTCGGCGAGGTGCTGCGCCGCAGCTCGCTGGACGAGCTGCCGCAGCTGTTCAACGTGCTGCGCGGCGAGATGTCCCTGGTGGGCCCGCGCCCGCCGCTGCCGGAGGAGGTCGCCGGGTACAGCGACACGGAGCTGCGCCGGCTGGCGGTGAAGCCGGGGATGACGGGCCTGTGGCAGGTCAGCGGCCGCTCGGACCTGACCTGGGACGAGACGATCGCGCTGGACCTGCACTACGTCGAGAACTGGTCCTTCGCCCACGACATGGACGTGATGGCCCGCACCCTGCGCGCGGTCGTCGACGGCCGGGGGGCGTATTGAGCCGGCGAGCACCGTTCCGCCTGCGGCGCGCAACCGCCCCCGGTGCGCGGCCGGTCGCCCGGGCCGCGGTCACGCCGCGGCCCGCGCCGCCGCCGCGTC
>NZ_BAAAPF010000313.1:0-7975 GCF_039531005.1 Streptomyces synnematoformans | reverse complement strand
GCCGCCCTGCGGGCCGCCGGGCTGCGGGCCGCCGGGGCCGGGCTGGCCGGCGCCGGGGTAGCCGTAGCCGGGCTGCGGCTGGCCGCCGTACGGGCCGGCGGGCTGCGGGGCGCCGCCGCTCGACAGCAGGTTCGCCTTGAGCGCGGGGACGGTGTGGCCGAGGACCGCGCCCGCGGCCATCGCGAGGTTCGCGATGAACGCCAGGATCAGGCCGATGCCGATGCCGATGTCGATGCCACCGCCGAGCTCGCCGACGACGTCCTTGAAGATGTTGCGCGGACCGCCGAAGAGGGCGAAGAGCGAGCTGAAGGCCGCGGCGACCGACAGTGCGGTCCCCCACTGGTCCAGCCTGAGCCCGCCGAACTCGCGGTCGCCGGTCTTCATCCGGCCGAGGACGATGAGCGCGGCGGCGAAGATGCCGGACAGGAAGACCGCGGGCAGCAGCGGGAACTGGTCGGCGTCCCAGCTGCTGGGGATGTCGCCCCCGCAACTGCCCCCGCCGCAGTCCACCGAGATGCTGTCGAGGAACGAGGCGATAATCAGCAGCAGCGCTGCTCCGATCACTACGCCGTCGCCCCGAGTGAGTGAGCGGATGTTCACGAAATGTCCTTTACGTTTAGGTCGTTGTCGCTGTTGCTGGTGCAGCCGCCTGCGCTGCTGAGCGCGAAATGCCGCCCCATCGTACGGGTCGGCGGATCGGCCACATCGGGCCCCCTGGCCACGAGTCCCCCTTGTTCCCCCGGTGCCTTTCCCGGTCTGTCGACGACCTGCGGCCTACCCTGTCAGGAAAGCCCCGATGCCGTTCGTGATTCCGTGCGCCGCCCGCTGCCGCCATGCGGCGTCCGTCAGCAGGCCGGCGTCCTTAGCGTCCCGCATGTTGCCGCATTCGATGAAGACTTTGGGCACAGTCGAGAGGTTCAGCCCGCCCAGATCGGTGCGCACCGTGAAGCCTGTGTCGTTGCCCACATAGTTGGAGGGCTTGCTTCCGGTTCTCTTCGCGAAGTGCGACTTCAACTCCTCGCCGAGCTGCCGCGACGGCTTCACGATGGCGGTGGTGTCCGCCTTTCCCTCGTGCACCCGGCCCGGCAGGATCACGTGGAACCCGCGGGCGCCGGGACCGCTCCCGTCGGCGTGGATGGAGACGGCGGCGTCGGCCCCGGCACGGTTGCCGGCCTCGGCGCGCTCGTCGATGCACGGCCCGTAGGGGCGGGCGCCGTCGTGCGTCAGCCGTACCTCCGCACCCTGCGCGCGCAGCAGCGCACGGGCGCGGCGGGCGACGTCGAGGTTGAAGTCCGCCTCGGCGTAGCCGGCGTTGGTGGCCGTGCCGGTGGTGTCGCACGCCTTGCGCACGGTGCCGATGTCGACCTGGCGGTTGATCTCGGCCACGTGGTCGCGGTTGTTCGGGTTGTGCCCGGGATCCAGCACGATCACCTTTCCGGCCAGCGGCTTCTCGCCCACCTCCGGATCCTTCGACTGCGCGGGATCCGCGTCGGCGGGGCGGCTCGGGGAGGAGGACGCCGACGAGGCCCGGCCGGGTTCCCGCCCGTTCGACGCGTTCTCCGCGGAGCCGTCGCCGGCCGCCGACTGCCACACCAGCACCCCGGCGACAGCCAGCGGCGCCACGGGCGCGAGCAGGAGGGAGGTGCGGAGCGGACGCCTGTTCTGGCTGGACACCCGTGCGACCGTAGCAGAAGCGTCGGAGGGTCAGATTCCCGCTCCGGTACGGCGCAGGACCCGCAGGCTCCCGGTCGCGGCGGTCTCCGTGAAGGCGCCCGAGGCCAGCGCCCGCCGGTAGATCCGGTACGGTGCCTGCCCGCCGTCCGCCGGGTCGGGGAAGACGTCGTGCACGGCCAGCAGGCCGCCCGGCGCCAGGTGCGGGGCCCACCCCTCGTAGTCGGCGGCGGCGTGCTCGTCGGTGTGGCCGCCGTCGACGAAGACCAGCCCGAGCGGCCGGTTCCACAGCGCGGCCACCTGCGGCGAGCGGCCGACGACGGCGACGACGTGGTCCTCCAGACCGGCCGCGTGCAGGGTCCGGCGGAACGCCGGCAGGGTGTCCGTCAGCCCCGTCGCGGGGTCGACGAGCGCGGGGTCGTGGTACTCCCAGCCGGGCTGCTGCTCCTCGCTGCCGCGGTGGTGGTCGACGGTGACGGCGACGACGCCGGGGCGGGCCGCCCCACGGGCGGCGGCGGTGGCCGCACGGGCGGCGGCGGCGAGCAGGATCGTGGACCGGCCGCAGTACGTGCCGACCTCCAGCAGGGGGAGCCCGAGGCCGGCGGCCCCGGCCGCGGCGGCGTACAGGGCCAGGCCCTCGTCGCGGGGCATGAAGCCCTGCGCGGCCTCGAAGGCGGCGAGGACGCCGGGGCCGGGCCCGGCGTCCCCGGCCTGCCCGGGCCCGCTCTCCCGCTGCCGCTGGCGTTCCGGTTCCATCGGCGGTGCCTTTCGTCGGTCGGTGGGCGTGGTGGCCGGAGCGGCGCCGCCGGCGTCCGGGCACCCGACCGATCCTGCCCCATGGGCGTACGACCGAGGTCGGATGGCCCCTACACCGATATCCCCGTGCACCTTGTCACCTGCCGGTGCGACGATGGACGGCATGCCCCAGTCCCCACCCGGCACCCGGCTGCCGACCGCCGCCGGGAGCCGCGCCGCCGCGCCGCTGTGGGTCATCGTGCTCACGGCGTGCGCGGGCCAGTTCCTCGTCGTGCTCGACGTCTCCGTCGTCAACGTCGCGCTGCCGTCGATGCGCGCCGACCTCGGGATGAGCGCGTCGGGCCTGCAGTGGGTGGTGAACCTGTACACGCTGGCCTTCGCCGGGCTCATGCTGCTCGGCGGCCGGGCCGGGGACCTCTTCGGCCGCAAGCGCGTCTTCCTCGTCGGCCTCGCCCTGTTCACCGCCGCCAGCCTCGCCGGCGGCCTGGCGCAGCAGCCCTGGCAGCTGCTCGCCGCGCGGGCGGCGCAGGGCGTCGGCGCCGCGGTGCTGGCGCCGTCGACGCTGACGCTGCTCACCTCCTCGGTGCCCGAGGGCCCCGCGCGGGTGCGCGCGATCGGGACGTGGGCGGCGGTCGGCGCGGGCGGCGGGGCGGCCGGCGCGCTGATCGGCGGGGTGCTGACGGACGCGCTGTCGTGGCGCTGGGTGCTGCTGATCAACGTGCCGATCGGCGCCGTCGTCCTCACCTGCGCGGCGCTGTGGCTGACGGAGAGCCGGGGCGGGCAGCGGCGGCGGCTCGACATACCGGGCGCGGTCCTGGTCACCGCCGGGATCGGCGCCGTGTCGTACGGCATCGTGCAGACGGAGAGCCACGGCTGGACGTCGGCCGCGGCGCTGCTGCCGCTGGCCGGCGGGCTCGCGCTGGTCGCCGTGTTCCTGGTGGTGGAGGGGCGGACGCAGGCGCCGCTGGTGCCGCTGGGGCTGTTCCGGCTGCGCGCGGTGTCGGCGGCCAACACGGCGATGTTCGTCACCGGCGCGGCGATGTTCTCGTCCTGGTACTTCCTCTCCCTCTACATGCAGAACGTCCTCGGCTACACGCCCATCGAGGCCGGTCTCGGCTTCGTGCCGCACTCGCTGACGATCGTCGCGGCCTCGAAACTGGCGCCGCGGCTGCTCGCCCGTACGGGCGCGAAGGCGCTGGCGGTCACCGGCGTGCTGATGGCGGCGGCCGGCTATCTGTGGCAGAGCACGGCCGGCGCCGGCGGGGAGTACGTCACCGACATCGTCGGCCCCGGAATCCTGATGATGGCCGGGGTGGGCTTCATGATCACGCCGCTGGCCCACCTGGCGACCTCGGGCGCACCCGCGGACGACGCGGGCGTGGTGTCCGGGGTGATGAACACGTCGCGGACGATGGGCGGTTCGCTGGGCCTCGCGGTGCTGTCCACGGTCGCCGCCACCCGCATCGGCGCCGGCTCCGATCCGGAGGTGCTGGCCTCGGGGTACTCGCTGGCGTTCCAGACCGGGGTCGGGATCCTGCTGGGCTGCGCCGCCCTGATGCTCATAGCCCTGCCCCGCCCGCCCGACGCCGCGCCGGAGCCGGCGAAGGCCTGAGCCGCCGAGGAGGGCTGAGCCGGCGAGCGCCTGAGCCGGGTGGCGGCCCGGCGCGGGTCAGCGGGGCGTCGTCAGCCCGTCCGCCTCCGCGCCGCGGCTGAGGACGACGTCGCCGATGCGGTCGCGTACGCGCTCGTAGTGCTCCGGGGCGTCGCCGTCGGCCAGTTCGGCGTTCAGGTCGACGACCCGCGGCGGCCCCGCGCTCTCGTGGTCCATCAGCTGCGGCAGGAACTCCGCCTTCGTCACCCGCCAGCGGGCGCTGCCCGGATCCGGCGGCGAGAAGGTGAAGCGGCCGATGGTGCCCTGGTTGCCGCGCGGGTCGCGCTCGCCCGCGTGGTTGATCATGCGGCCGGCGATCTGGTCGCCCATGCCGTAGACGACCCAGGTGCCGTTCACCTTCTCGTACGCCTGCGGCACGTGCGCGTGCGTGCCGAGGATCAGGTCCACGTCCGGCGCCCCGGCCGACCGGGAGGCGGTCAGCTCGCGGGCGAGCCGCCGCTGCGCGGCGTCCGGCGCGTCCTGCCACTCGGTGCCCCAGTGCAGGCTGACGACGACCACGTCGGCGCCGGCCCGGCGGGCGCGCCGCGCGTCGGAGACGATCCGCTCGGGGTCGGTGATGTTCACCGCCCACGGCTTGTCCGGCGGGGCGGAGATGCCGTTCGTGCCGTACGTGTACGCCAGTTGCGCCACGATCGCGCCGCCCGCCTCCAGCAGCGCCGGCCGCTGCGCCTCGGCGGGGGTGCGGGCGGAGCCGGTGTGCGCGACGCCGGCGGCGTCGAGGGCGTCGAGCGTGCGGCGGACGCCGGGGAAGCCGGAGTCGAGCGTGTGGTTGGAGGCGGTGGAGCAGGAGTCGTAGCCGGTGGCCTCGACGGCGGCGGCGATCTGCGGCGGCGAGGCGAAGGACGGGTAGCCGGTGTAGGGGCCGCCGGCCGGCCCGAAACTGGTCTCCACGTGGCAGATCGCCAGGTCGGCGGCGGAGATGACGGGCTTGACGCCGGCCAGCATGGGAGCGAAGTCGTGGCCGTCGCCGCCGGCGTCCCGGCCGGCCTGCTCGATGACCGAGTCGTGCGGGAGGATGTCGCCGGTGGCGACCAGGGTGAAGGGCGACCGCGCCTCCTTGCCGGGGGCCTTGCCCTCGTCGGGGGTGGTGTCGGCCGGCCCGTGGGCGCAGGCGGTGACGGCGGCGAGCAGGGCGGCGGCGAGCGCCAGGGCCCCGGTGGTTGTACTAGTCGTTTTATATACGCGCATGTCTTGAATGCACAGGAGCGGGGCAGGCCATACAAGAAGCCCGGCCGGGGCTGTCCCCTGAACGGCGGCCCGGGATCGCGCATATGCGCCCGCGGGGAGCCATGACCGCAGGTGGCTGAATGCTGACGGAGTGTCAGCGGGGCGGGCTTGCCGGTCTTCCCAACCGCGGAGGACTGCGTTATACATGTAACCGACGGCTAGAACGTGTTCTTGTCACAAGCGTCACGTCGCCGTTCCCGAGAGCGACCCCGGCGTGCCGACTGGTGCGGACGGCACGCCGGGGTCTTCTCGCGCTCTCGAAGGACCCGGGTGCCGCGGGCCCCGGTCACCCGCACGGCGAAGGAGCCAGCACCGCCATGCCCATCGACGCCGCCCGGGCCCTCGCGGCCGAGCCCCGCGTGACCACGCTCGCCTGGACCCGCAAGGACGTCCTCCTCTACCACCTGGGCATCGGCGCCGGCCGCCCCGCCACCGACCCCGGCGAGCTGCGCTACGTCCTGGAGAGCCGGCTGCACGTGCTGCCCAGCTTCGTCACCGTCGCCGGCGACCGCGGCGTGGCCGGCGAGGGCGCGGGGCTCGACGCCCCCGGCGTGGACGTCGACCTCACCGCCGTACTCCACGGCGCCCAGCGCATCGCGCTGCACCGCACGCTGCCGCCCGCCGGCGAGGCGACCCGCACGTCGCGCATCGCCGCGGTGTACGACAAGGGCAAGGCCGCCGTGCTGGTGCTGCGCTCCGAGGCGGCCGACCGCGACGGCCCGCTGTGGACCTCCGACACCCAGCTCTACGTGCGCGGCGAGGGTGGCTTCGGCGGCGAGCGCGGCCCGTCGCCGCGGCTGCCCGCGCCCGGGC
Organism: Streptomyces synnematoformans; assembly: GCF_039531005.1. Taxonomy (NCBI): domain Bacteria; kingdom Bacillati; phylum Actinomycetota; class Actinomycetes; order Kitasatosporales; family Streptomycetaceae; genus Streptomyces; species Streptomyces synnematoformans. The sequence continues at coordinate 1,836 of NZ_BAAAPF010000313.1, read as the reverse complement.
GGGAGCCGGCGTACGTCGTCGACCGCGGCATCCGCGCCGACCAGGCCCTGCTCTACCGGCTGTCCGGCGACTGGAACCCGCTGCACGCCGACCCGGAGTTCGCCGCGCTGGCCGGGTTCGAGCGGCCGATCCTGCACGGGCTGTGCTCGTACGGGATGGCGCTGAAGGCGGTGGTGGACACGGTGCTGGACGGGGACGTCGGCCGGGTGCGGTCGTACGCGACGCGGTTCGCGGGGGTGGTGTACCCGGGCGAGACGCTGCGGATCCGGATGTGGCCGGAGCCGGGGGAGGCGGGGGAGTCCGGGGCGGCGGGGGCCGGGCGGATCCGGCTGACCGCGGGGGCGGTCGAGCGGGGTGAGGCGCCGGTGCTGGCGGACACGGTGGTCGAGTACGGCTGAGCGCGGTCGGCACGTACGCGGGGGCGCGGCCGCCGCGCCGCGCGGCCACGGCTCAGAGCGGGGCGTGCCGCAGCGGTACGGGGCGCGTTGCGGCGCCCCGCTCCGGGGCGGTGCCGGCGGTACCGGTGGCTTCGGCGGTACCCGCGGCTCCGTCCGGGGCGGAGTCCGCCGGCGCCGGGGGCGCCCCGTCCCGTAACCCGGCCGCCGGCTCTCCGGCGGGGTCCGCCGCCGGGTCGGGGACCGCGAGCCGGGCCAGCCCGCAGGGCTGCGCCGGCGTGGCGTACGGCAGCCGCAGCTCGCCGGACTCCGTCCACAGCCCGCTGCCGGTGATCCACCCCGGCAGCGGCGGCAGTGGGACGAGCCGCCGCGCCGCGGGCCGCCACACCCCCAGCCGGCAGCCGCCGGGACCGTCGAGCCGCAGCGCCACCCCGCACTGCTCCGGCGTCAGCACCTGCCCCGGCTGCACCGCGAACGGCGTCACCGCCGTGTCCCGCGGGCACAGGGCCTCGGGAAACCGCACCGGCCGCCCGCTGCCCAGCACCCCCCACCCCAGCCGGTCGCGCCCGGGGGCGTCGGAACGCAGCAGCAGCAGCCCGCTGTCGGGGTCGGCGAGCAGCAGGCGGTCGTTGCTCTCTGCGGTGAGCTGCAGCAGCGGGCTGACCTCCACCCCGCCGTGCAGCCCGACCGTGACGGTCTTCGTCCGCCCGGCCAGCTCCTGGTCGACGGCGAGCGCCCGGCCCGTACGGTCCAGCCAGCCGCGCCCCACGCACCGCCCCGGCACCTCGCCGACCCGCTCCGGCCGTTCCGCGCCGCCGCCCGCGAACCCGCCCCCGTACACCCGCCACACGGCGGTGGTCTCCCCGTCCGGGTCCAGGGGCGCCAGCGCGTAGACCTCGGCGCTCTCCGGTGCGGGCGGCACCAGGGCGAGCCGCGGCGCGGGCACCGAACCGAGGGCCTGCTCGGTGGTGTCGGGGCCGGAGGGGTGCAGGAGGGAGAAGGTGTGCTCGGTGCCGGCGACGAGCCGGCGGATCAGCACGCGGCCGTCGGCGAGCGGCAGCACCGTGGTCCCGGGCTCCTCGGGCTGGGCGCAGGGCAGCGGGACGGTGTAGGGCTCGGGGCCGTGGAGGGTCCAGCGTTCGGGGTACCAGTGGCCGTCGGCGTCCGTGGCGAGGCAGGCGCCGTACGCGCCGTCGGCGGTGAGCGTGAAGCCGGCCCGGCCGACGGGGCGCCCGGGGCCGGCGCGGCGGCCGGTCCCGGGGGAGCGGGGAGGTGGCGTGGCGGCGGGGGAGTCGGGATGCGGTGTGGCGGCGGGGGAGTCGGGAGTCGTGGTGCCGGGTGCCGGTGGCGAGACCGCCACCGTCGCGGGCGCGGGCGTGCCCGAAGCCGCCGCCGCGGCCGCCGCCGCAGCCGCGGCCCCCGCGGCTCCCGCGGCTCCCGT
>NZ_BAAAPF010000312.1:0-8045 GCF_039531005.1 Streptomyces synnematoformans | reverse complement strand
GAGCCGGCCGCCGGGGACGGCGCCGGCTCCCGGGGTGCCGTGCCCGTGGGCGGCACGTGGTTCAGGAGCCGTACCGCCAGCACCGCCACGCCCGCCCGCAGGGCCGCCGCGATCACCGCGGCCACGTGCATCCCGCTGACGTACGCCTCCCGCGCCGGCGCCAGCAGCGCGTCCGCCGCCCGGGCCGGCCGGTCCGCCGCCGCGGTCGCCGCGCCGGTGATGCCCTCCCGGGCGGTGTCCGCCGCCGGGCCGGGGGTGCCGGCCGGGACGGCGTCCGCCATCTGCCCGCGGTAGACGAGCGTGCCGATGCTGCCGAGGGTCGCGATGCCGAGCGCGTAGCCGAACTCGCCGCTGGTCTCGTTCATCGCCGCCGCCGAGCCCGCCTTCTCCGGCGGCGCGGAGCTGACGACCAGGTCGGTGCCGAGCGTCACCAGCGGCCCCGCCCCCAGGTTGATGAGCGCGAACCCGGTGACGACGTACGGCAGTCCGCCGGAGACGTCCGCGAGCACGAGCAGCAGCAGGCCCACGACCGACACGCACAGCCCGCCCCCGATCAGCCGGGCCGGGCGGACCGAGCGGGCCGCGACCGGGGCGAGGCCGAAGCTGATCCCCGAGGCCACCACCGCGGGCAGCATCCACAGGCCCGCCTTCAGCGGGGTGAGGCCCTGCACCAGCTGCAGGTACTGCGTGATGAACAGCATCAGCGCGCCCATGAGGAACGTGCCGGCGAACATCCCGCCGAGCGCGGTGCAGAAGGCCCGGTTGCGGAAGAGCCGCAGGTCCATGAGCGGGTGCTCCAGCCGCTGCTGGCGCCGGACGAAGACGGTCCCGAACGCGCCGCCCGCCGCGAGCGCGGCCAGCGGCACCGGCGCCCAGCCGTCCTTCGCCAGCTCCTTCAGCGCGTACACCAGCGGCAGGACCGCCGCCAGCGACAGCGCCACGCTCGCCAGGTCCAGCCGGCCCGCCTTCGTGTCGCGGTACTCGGGCAGCACCACCGGTCCCAGGATCAGCAGCAGCACCATCGCGGGCACCCCGAGCAGGAACGCCGAGCCCCACCAGAAGTTCTCCAGCATCGCCCCGCCGACCAGCGGTCCGATCGCCGCGCCGCCCATGAAGCACATGAACCAGATGCCGATGGCCGCCGACCGCTGCCAGGGGTCCCGGAACATGTTGGTGATCAGCGCCAGCGTCGACGGCGCCAGCGTCGCCCCGGCGATGCCGAGCAGCGCGCGTGCGGCGATCAGCATCTCCGGGCCGGTGGAGTACGCGGCGAGGACGGAGGCGACGCTGAACGCCGCCGCGCCGGTCAGCAGCAGCCGGCGGCGGCCGATGCGGTCGCCGAGGGTGCCCATCGTGACGAGGAAGCCGGAGAGCATGAAGCCGTAGATGTCCATGATCCACAGCTGCTCGGAGCTGTTCGCGCCGAGGTCGGCGCTGAGGTGCGGCAGGGCGAGCAGCAGGACGAAGACGTCGAGGGAGACGAGCAGAACGGGCAGCGCGAGCACCGCGAGCCCGATCCACTCCCGCCGCCCGGCCCGTGTCGCGATGTCGGTAGCCATGGGGTGTGCTCCTTGTCGGAAACAACCGTCCGGCGCCCCCTTCGGGCGCCTCTCACCCGTGCGTCGAGCGGGCGGGACGGATTTCGACACCGGAGCCGGGAAATCTCGAATGTGGCGCGGGTCACATGCCCGGGGCCCGTCAGATGCGTACCGCCGCCCCCGTGACGTGCACCCGCGGGTCGCCGGCGCGCATCTCGACCTCCAGCAGCGAGGGGCGGCCCATGTCGTGGCCCTGGTGGAGGGTGAGCCGGGCGCTCTCGCCGGCGAGGCCGAGCGCGCGGGCGTACGCGCCGAAGGCGGCCGCCGCGGCGCCGGTGGCCGCGTCCTCCACGACGCCGCCGACCGGGAACGGGTCGCGGACGTGGAAGACGCCGGGGGACTCGCGCCAGACGAGCTGGACGGTGGTCAGGTCCAGCCGCTCCATCAGTGCGCGCAGCCGGTCGAAGTCGTAGTCGAGGTCGGCCAGGCGGGCGCGGGTGGCGGCGGCGAGGACGAGGTGGTGCGCGCCGGCGAAGGCCAGCCGCGGGGGCAGGCCGGGGTCGAGGTCGGCGGCCGGCCAGCGCAGCGCCGCCAGGGCTTCGGCGACGTCGCCGTCCGCGGCCGCGCGGACGTCCGGCTCGACGCTGCTGAGCGTCGCCTTCAGCACGCCGTCCGCCTCGGCCACCGCGACCGGCACCCGGCCGGGCCGCGTGTGCAGGGCGAAGCCGCCGGGGCCCAGCCGCTCGGCGAGCGCGACGGCGGTCGCGACGGTGGCGTGGCCGCAGAACGGCACCTCGGCGGCGGGGCTGAAGTAGCGGGCGGTGAACGACCGCCCGGGGCCGGCCTCGTCGGCGGGGCCCGGGGTGAGGAAGGCGGTCTCGGAGTAGCCCACGTCGGCCGCGATGGCGGCCATCCGCTCGTCGGTCAGGCCGGCGGCGTCGAGGACGACCCCGGCCCGGTTGCCGCCGGCGGGGTCGGTGGCGAAGGCGGTGTAGCGCAGTACGTCGGTCATGAGGAGGGAACCTCCGCGACCCCGGCGGCTGTTCCCGCAGGTACGCGGCGGGCGCGGGTCACCAGCTGGTGCGCAGCGGCGGGCGGTCCCGCGGGTGCCGCCGCCAGGCCCCGGTGAGCCGGACGAGCCGGGCGGGGGCGGCGATGCCGCGCACCGTGGCGATCCTGCCGCCGGCGAGGTCGAACGTCACGGCGCCGGTGACGTCGTCGCCGACCACGAAGAGGATGGCGGGGCCGCCGTTGAGGAGCGCGTGGTGGACGGCCGGCGTGCCGCCGGCGAACCGCCGTTTCGCGGGCGTGGGCCGGAAGCCGGTCCCGGCGATGGCCGCGATGCGCTCCGGAGTGTCGTACCGCAGCAGGGTCTCGGTCAGGCCGGCGCCGTCGGAGACCGCCGTCGCGTCGTCGGTGAGCAGCGCCACCAGCCGCTCGGTGCGGCCGGAGGTGGCGGCGGCGAAGAACTCCGCGACGACCCTGCGGGCGGACGCGGGATCGGCCTCGCCGCCGCCGCGGCGGGCCGCGGCGACGCGGCGCCGGGCCCGGTGGAGATGCTGCTGGCTGGCGGCCTCGGTGACGCCGAGGATCCCGGCGATCTCCGCGTGGCTGTAGGAGAACGCCTCGCGCAGGACGTAGACGGCCCGCTCGACGGGGGACAGCCACTCCATGAGCGTCAGTACGGCCAGGGAGACCGACTCGCGCTGCTCGAAGGTGTCGGCCGGGCCGAGCATCGGGTCGCCGTCGAGGAGCGGTTCGGGCAGCCAGGCGCCGGCGGTGCGTTCCCGGCGGACCCGGGCCGAGCGGAGCCGGTCGAGGCACAGGTTGGTGACGACCTTCGTCAGCCACGCCTCCGGCACCTCGATCCGCCGCCGGTCGGCGGCCTGCCACTGCAGGTACGCGTCCTGCACCGCGTCCTCGGCGTCGGCGGCGGAGCCGAGCAGCCGGTAGGCTAGCGAGGCCAGCCGGTTCCGGCCGGCCTCGAACCGCTCGGCGTCGAGGCGGTCGGCGGCGGTCGGGTCCACCCGGGCCACCCTAGGGCCTGGCGGACGTCTCACCGGACGGGGCCGGTGAGCAGGCGGGCGCGGGTGCGGCGGACCCGTCCGGCGGGGCGGCCAGGCGCCGCCCGCGCCTGGGCAGGCCGAGGGTCGGGTGCAGGGTGCCCCACAGCGCGCCCCTGACGATGCCCGACTTGATCCGGGCGGCCGTGCGGCTGCCCAGGCAGGCCGGCCTGGCCCGCCCCTCGCCGTCGACCAGCTGCAGGATCCCGTCCCGCCGCCCGAGGCTGATGCTGTTGTACCGGTGGACGAGCTTGGTCTGCTCGACGTCGCGGCCCGTCAGGCCGCCCACGACCGCCTCGATGACCTGCTTGGCCGTGTAGCCGGCCGAGCCGCACGACATCGGCAGCTGCCGGCCGTTGTCGCCGATGGCGCAGACGCTGTCGCCGACGGCGTGGACGTCCGGGTGCGAGACCGACCGCATGAGGCGGTCGACGACGATCTGGCCGTTGCCGGTGACCTCCAGCCCGCCGGCCGCGGCGAGCGGCCCGACCGCGAACCCGGCCGTCCACACGGTCGCGTCGGAGGCCAGGACGGTGCCGTCGGCGCACCGCACCCGCGCCGCCTCGACGGCGGCGACGGTGGTGTGCTCCAGGACGGTGATGCCCAGCCGGTCGCAGGCCCGGCGCAGGTGGGCGCGGGCGCTCGCGCCGAGCCGGGCGCCCAGGTCGCCGCGGGCGGCCAGCGACACCGAAAGACCGGGCCGCGACTCGGCGATCTCGGTGGCGGTCTCGATGCCGGTCAGCCCGTCGCCGACGACGAGCACCCGCCCGCCTTCCGCCCGCGTCTCCAGGCCGTCCAGGCGCGCCCGCAGCCGCAGCGCCGAGGGCCGGGCGGCGACGTCGAAGGCGTGCGCGGCCACCCCGGGGACGCCGTGGTCGGCGACCCGGCTGCCGAGCGCGTAGACGAGCGTGTCGTAGCCCAGCTCGCCGCCGCCGGCGGCGTCGGCCACCGTGACGGTCCGGCGGCCGGGGTCGACGGCGGTGACCCGGGCCAGGCGCAGCCGTATCCCCGTGCCCGCGAAGACGTCCGCGAGCTTCGGGGCCGCGATCTCCTGGCCGGCGGCGAGCCGGTGCAGCTGCAGCCGCTGGACGAAGTCCGGCTCGGCGTTGACCATGGTGATCTCGGTGTCCGCCGGCGCCAGCCGGCGGGCCAGGTTCCCGGCGGTGAAGGATCCGGCGTAGCCGGCGCCCAGGACGACGATGCGGTGCTTCATGGGGTGCTCCCGTCGGTTGCTGTTTCCGCTACCTGAGCGGGACAGCGCCCCGATTGCTGACAGGGACGGCATGTGAGGTGGACCACAGGTGTTCCGGCGGGGCGGCGCCGGACGGTGCGCATTTCTTATCGCTGACGTGCGCGCGTCACTTCCCACTCACCTCGCCGCCTGAGACTCTCCCCACGTCGCACCCCCCGAACGTCAGAGGTGACCCATGCCCGAGTCCCCCCTGAGCCGCCGCCGCGCGCTCGGCACCGCGGCCGCCGCGGCCCTCGCCCCCGGCGCCGCCGGGCTGTCGGCCGCCCGCGCCGACAGCCCCGCGCACGGCGCCGGCGACGAGGACGAACTGCACGTCATGAGCTTCAACCTCCGCTACGCCTCCGCCACCCCGCCGCACTCCTGGCCCGAGCGCCGCCCCGTGATGCGGACGCTGCTGCGCGCCGAGGAGCCGCACCTCGTCGGCACCCAGGAGGGGCTGTACCGGCAGCTGCTCGACATCGCCGGCGACCTCGGCCGCCACCACGCCTGGATCGGCGTCGGCCGGCAGGGCGGCAGCAAGGACGAGTTCATGGCGGTGTTCTACGACATCCGCCGGCTGGCCCCGGTCGCGTTCGACCACTACTGGCTCTCCGACGAGCCGTACCTGATCGGCTCCAACACCTGGGGCAACGCGGTGCTGCGGATGGTCACCTGGGTGCGCTTCCGCGACCTGGTCACGGGCGGCGAGTTCTACCACGTCAACACCCACCTCGACCACGTCAGCCAGGAGGCCCGCGAGCGCTCCGCCGACCTGATCACCCGCCGCTTCACGGAGTTCGACGCCGCGCTGCCGCGCGTCGTCACCGGCGACTTCAACGTCCCCGCGCACCGCAACCCCGTCTACGACGCGATGCTCGCGGGCGGCGGCCTGGCGGACACCTGGGACACGGCCGAGCGGCGCAGCGACGCGTACGCGACGTTCCACGGCTACCGGCCGCTGGTGCCGGACGGCGACCGCATCGACTGGATCCTCGTCACGCCCGGGGTGCGGACCCGGTACGCGAAGATCAACACGTACGAGCGCGGCGGGCAGTTCCCCAGCGACCACCTGCCGGTGCAGGCGTTCCTGCAGATCTGACGGGCCCCGCTACCCGCCGCCCAAACCCTCCGCCCGGCCGCGCAGCCGCTCCAGCTCGCGCCGGTCCCGCTTCGTCGGCCGGCCCGCGCCGCGGGCGCGGCGGGCGACCGGGGCGGCCAGCTCGCGCGGCGGCGGGGGCGGGCTGTGGTCGGCGTAGCACTCGACCGCCACCGGCGCGCCGACCCGCTTGCGCAGCAGCCGCTTGACCACGACGATCCGGTCCCGGCCGGCCAGCCGTACCCGCACCTCGTCGCCGACCCGCAGCGCCTGGGCCGGCTTCACCCGGTCGCCGTTGACCCGGACGTGCCCCGCCTTGCAGGCGGCGGCCGCCGCGGAGCGGGTCTTGGTGAGCCGTACGGACCAGATCCAGCTGTCGACGCGTACGCTCCCGTCCTCTCCAGCCATGTCACCGACTCTACGGGGCGCCTTTCCGGAATAATCCGCACCGACCCATACCTTGGAAGGGATCATGAAAGCGATCGTCACGAACGGCTACGGCGGAGCGGACAACCTGCGGCTCCTCGATGTGCCCCAGCCCAAGGTCGGCCCCGACCAGGTGCTGGTGCGGGTGAAGGCGGCCGGGGTCAACCCCGTCGACTGGAAGATCGCGGCGGGCGGGCTCGACGGCATGATGTACGTCCACTTCCCCCTCATCCCCGGCTGGGACGCGGCCGGTGTGGTGGAGGAGCTGGGCGCGGACACCCCGGAGTTCAGCGTGGGCGACGAGGTGCTGGGATACGTGCGCCGCGACGAGGTCGGGCACGGCACGTACGCGGAGTACATCGCCGCGCCCGCCCGGACCCTCGCCCGCAAGCCCGCCGCGCTGGGCTTCCGGGAGGCCGCGGCGCTGCCGCTCGCCGGCCTCACGGCGCTGCGCTCCCTGGACCGGGTGGGCGCCGGGGACGGCGAGACGGTGCTCATCCACGGCGGCGCGGGCGGCGTCGGCTCGCTCGGCGTGCAGCTGGCGGTCCTGCGCGGGGCGCGCGTCATCGCCACCGCGAGCGAGCGCAACCACGAGTTCCTGCGCTCGCTGGGCGCCGAGCCCGTGACGTACGGCGACGGCCTCGCCGACCGGGTGCGCGAGATCGCGCCGGACGGGGTGGACGCGGCGCTGGACTTCGCCGGCGGCGGGGCGGTGCACGTCTCACGCGAGGTGCTGAAGGACGCGGCGCGGTCGGCGTCGATCGCCGACGGCGACGTGCAGAAGCTCGGCGGGCAGGTCGTGTGGGTGCGCCCGGACGCGGCGGGGCTGGCGCAGCTGGCCGAGCTGGCGGCGGCGGGGAAGCTGACGGTGCACGTGGACGCGGCGCTGCCGCTGGCGGATGCGGCGGAGGCGTTCCGGCGCAGCGAGTCGGGACGGACGCGCGGCAAGCTGGTGCTGGACGTGCCGTAACGCCTCCGGCGGGGGCGCGGCCGGCGGCGCGCGTCACCGGCCGCCGGCGATCTCCAGGCCGGCGGCGACGAGCAGTTCCAGCTCCGCCAGGTGCTTGGGGTGCGGGTCCACCAGCGGCGGCCGTACCCCGCCCACGTCCCGGCCGCGCAGCCGCACGCCGGCCTTGACCAGGGAGACCGCGTAGCCGGGGACCTCGTTGCGCAGCTGCACGAGCGGGATGTAGAAGTCCTTCAGCAGCTGCCGTACGAGCTGGTCGTCGCCCGCGGCGAGCGCACGGTTGAACGCGAGCGCCACCTCGGGGACGAAGCAGAAGGCGGCGGAGGAGTAGAGCCGGGCGCCCACGGCCGCGTACGCCGCGACCGAGACCTCGGCGGTGGGCAGCCCGTTGAAGAAGGTGAAGTCCTTCGCGGGCGCGGTGTGTTCGGCGAGGGCCGCGTGCACGGCGGGGACGATGCGCTGCATCAGCTCGATGTCGCCGAGCCCGTCCTTGAAGCCGGTGACGGTGGGGATCCGGGCGAGTTCGGCGGCGCCCGCGGGGGTGAAGCGGGCGTTGTCGCGCTGGTAGACGACCAGCGGCAGCCCGGTCGCGGCGGCGACCTCGCGCACGTACCGGACGAGCCCCGCCTCCGGCGCCGCCACCAGGTACGGCGGCATCAGCAGCACCCCGTCGGCGCCGGCCGCGGCGGCGGTCCTGCCGCACGCGACGGCGTGCGGCAGCGGG
>NZ_BAAAPF010000311.1:0-8137 GCF_039531005.1 Streptomyces synnematoformans | reverse complement strand
CGACGGTCGTGGCCGCCGTCCTCGCGGCGCCGGTGCTGGCCCTGTGGGCCGCGAACCGCAGCGCGCCGGCCGCCGGCGACGCGCAGTCCGGCTGGCCGCCGCCGAGCGCGGACGCGGACGCGCCGGAGTCGCTGGACGGCCGGCCGGTGGAGAAGGCCGGCAGCGCGCACGACGGCCCGTCGCCGGGGCCGCCCCACCCCCGCGGGCACCGGCCGGACGTGTCCGTCGAGGTCGTGGACCACGGCGGGCGGGAGCGGGTCCGGCCGGGGCTGGGCCCGGGGCGGCTGACGGTGGCGGCGTGGCCGGACGGCGAGGTCACGTACCTCCGGCTGCGCGTGTCCGGCGGTACGGCGGTCGACTGGCGGCTGGGGACGGACGCGCCGTGGCTGCGCTTCAGCGCCACGTACGGGACGCTGCGGCCCGGCGAGGAGACGACGGTCGCGGTGTCGGCGGACGTGGCGGACGAGCCGCGGAGCGGCTGGCAGGCGCGGGTGTACGTGTCGCCGGGCGGCACGGCCGTGCTGATCAGCGGCTCGGGCAGCGGTCGTACGGGGGCGGGGCCGGAGCGGCCGGGTCCGGATCCGTCGCCGTCCGACCCCGATCCGAGCCCCTCGGACTCGGACCCGTCGCCCTCGGACCCCGACCCGAGCCACACGGACCCCGATCCGTCGCCTTCCGACCCCGATCCGAGCCCGTCCGACCCGGACCCGTCGCCGTCCGACCCCGGCCCGTCGCCCTCGGACCCGGACCCCACGCCCACCACGTCCACCCCGGCCCCGGGCACGCCGGGCTCGTCACCACCCCCGGCGTAGGCCGACCCCGGCCCGGGGGGCCGGCCGGAGCCGGGGTGGCTCGGCATCCGGCCCGGTCCGGATCCGTCGCCGTCCCACCCGGAACCGAACCCGAGCCCGTCCCGTTCGACCCCGCCCGCGGGCACGGGCCCGCCGCCCCCGCGCGTGCATCCACCCGCCAGGGGCCGGTCGGCGCAGCCTCCGTCCGCCGCGGCGGGGCGGGGCGCCGCCACCCCGGCACAGCCCGCCCCGCCGGAGGCACGCCCCCTCAGTCCGCCGGGTGCGGCGCCGGCAGTGCCCCGTGCTCCGCCCCCCGCAGCCGCTCCTCGCACAGCTCAGCCAGCCGGTCGTACGCCTTCTGCCCCATCAGCTCGACCAGCTCCGGCCGGTACGACACGTACACCGGCCGGCCCCCGCCGTGCGCCGACGGCGCCGACGTGCACCACCAGTGCAGGTCGTGCCCGCCCGGCCCCCAGCCCCTGCGGTCGTACTCGCCGATCGAGACCACCAGCACCTGCGTGTCGTCCGGCCGCGTCACCCACTCGTACGAGCGCCGCACCGGCAGCTGCCAGCACACGTCCGGCTTGGTCTCCAGCGGCTCGCGGCCCTCCCGCAGCGCCAGCAGGTGCAGCGCACAGCCGGTGCCGCCGGGGAAGCCGGGCCGGTTGTGGAAGACGCAGGCGCCGTCGACCCGGCGCGTCTTGCGTTCACCGTCCTCGTCGGTCTCGATCCAGCCGCCCCGGCTGCGGCCCTCGTCGTGGTACTGCCACAGCTCGGGCGTGAGCCGGCGGACGTGCCGGGCGACCCGTTTCTCGTCGTCCTTGTCGGAGAAGTGCGCGCCGAGCGTGCAGCAGCCGTCGTCGGGCCCGGCCGCGTCGATTCCGCGGCAGCCGCTGCCGAAGATGCACGACCAGCGTGACGTCAGCCACGTCAGGTCGCAGCGGAAGACCTGCTCGTCGTCGGCGGGGTCGGGGAAGTCCACCCACGCGCGGGCGAAGTCCAGCCCGACCTCCTCCGCCCGGGCGGGCGCCGCGGGCGCGGAGGCCGCGGGCGGGGCGGCTTCGGGCGGGGCGGCTTCGGGGACGGCGGGCTCGGGGGCGGCATTCTCGCGTACGGCGCCCGAACCGGCTTGCGCTTTGCCCTGTTTCTTCCTCTTGCTCACGGGACCCAGCGTACGGCCGCGCGCCGAGGCGCTAGCGTTGCCCGTTATGCGACTCGGCGTTCTCGATGTGGGATCGAACACGGTGCACCTGCTCGTGGTGGACGCGCACCCCGGTGCCCGTCCGCTGCCCGCGTACTCGCACAAGGCGGACCTGCGTCTCGCCGAACTCCTCGACGAGGAGGGCGCGATCGGCGACGACGGGGTCGAGCGGCTGATCGGCACCGTGCACGAGGCGCTGCAGGTGTCCGAGGACAAGGGCGCGGAGGACGTGCTGCCGTTCGCCACCTCCGCGGTCCGCGAGGCGGCGAACGCCGAGTCCGTGCTCGCGCGGGTCGCGGACGAGACGGGCGTCAAGCTCACCGTGCTGACCGGCGAGGAGGAGGCCCGGCTGACGTTCCTGGCCGCGCGCCGCTGGTTCGGCTGGTCGGCGGGGAAGCTGCTGGTCCTGGACATCGGCGGCGGTTCGCTGGAGATCGCGTACGGGATCGACGAGGACCCCGACAAGGCGGTCTCGCTGCCGCTGGGCGCGGGCCGGCTGACGACCTCCTGGCTGCCGGGCGACCCGCCCGACGCCGACGACGTGCGGGCGCTGCGGCGCTACGTGCGCGCGCAGATCGCCCGGGTCGTCAGCGAGTTCAGCCGGCTCGGGGAACCGGACCGGGTGGTGGCGACGTCCAAGACGTACCGGCAGCTGGCGCGGATCGCGGGCGCGGCCCGCTCCGCGGAGGGGCTGTACACGCAGCGGTCGCTGACGGCGAAGTCGCTGGAGGAGTGGGTGCCGCGGCTGGCGGCGATGCCGGTGGCGGAGCGCGTGGAACTGCCGGGGGTGTCGGAGGGCCGGGCGCGGCAGTTGCTCGCGGGGGCGCTGGTGGCGGAGGGGGCGATGGACCTGTTCGGGGTGGACACGGTGGAGATCTGTCCGTGGGCGCTGCGCGAGGGGATCATCCTGAAGCGGCTGGACCAGATGCCGTGACGCCGCGGGCCACGCGCAAGGCCGCGTACCCTGTCTCCGTGGCAGGAGCATCCCGTTCCCGGACCGACGAACACGACGAAACCGGCGAAGCCGGTCAAACGGACGTGGGCGACGCGACCGAAACGCGAACCGGCACCGGCACCGGCGTGACCGCCGGGGCCGGCGGTGCCGGTGCCGCCGAGCCCCGCGGCGGCGCCCCCGGGGTCCGGGTGCCGGACGCCCGGGTCACCCTGTCCACGGCCTCCGTGTACCCGGAGTCGACCGCGACCGCCTTCGAGACCGCCGCCCGCCTCGGCTACGACGGCGTGGAGGTCATGGTCTGGACCGACCCCGTCAGCCAGGACATCGAGGCGCTGCGCCGGCTCTCCGACCACCACGGCGTACCGGTGCTCGCCATCCACGCGCCCTGCCTGCTGATCACGCAGCGGGTGTGGTCGCGCGACCCGTGGGAGAAGCTGCGCCGCGCGCGGTCGGCCGCCGAGCGGCTGGGCGCCGAGACCGTCGTGGTGCACCCGCCGTTCCGCTGGCAGCGCGGCTACGCGCGCGAGTTCGTCCGCGGCATCTGGCGCATGGCCGACGAGACCGCCGTGCAGTTCGCAGTCGAGAACATGTACCCCTGGCGCTACCGCGAGAAGGAGATGCTCGCGTACGCGCCCGGCTGGGACGTCACCGACGAGGACTACCGCCACCACACCCTCGACCTCTCGCACACCGCCACCGCCCGCAACGACGCGCTGGAGATGGCCGACCGCATGGGCGACCGGCTGTGCCACGTGCACCTGGCCGACGGCTCCGGCTCCGGCAAGGACGAGCACCTGGTGCCCGGCCGCGGCAACCAGCCCTGCGCCGGGATGGTGGAGCGGCTGGCGGCGCGCGGGTTCGGCGGGCAGGTCGTCGTGGAGATCAACACCCGGCGGGCGATGTCGGCGGCGGAGCGCGAGTCGGACCTCGCGGAGTCGCTGGCGTTCACCCGGCTCCACCTCGCCGCGCCGGTGCCGCGGGGCGCGTCGTCATGAGGATCGGATGAGGACCGGATGAGGGCCGGGCAAGCCGCGGGCGACCCTCCCAAACGGCGCCGGGGCCGGCCGCGGCGCGGCGCCGTCGAGGACGGGCCGGGCACCCGGGACCGGATCCTGACGACGGCGCGCAGGGAGTTCGCCGAGCGCGGCTACGACCAGACCTCCATCCGCGGCATCGCCAAGTCCGCGGGGGTCGACCCGGCGCTGGTCCACCACTACTTCGGCACCAAGGAGCAGGTCTTCGAGGCCGCGCTCGAAGTCGCCTTCGCGCCCGCCATGGCCATACCGGAACTCGTCGTCGCCGGGCCGGCGGAAGGCGCCGGCGAGCGCATGACCCGCTTCTTCTTCGGCGTCTGGGAGAACCGGCTGTCGCGGGAGCCTTTACTGGCCGTCATCCGCTCCGCCGTCAGCAACGACACGGCCGCCGCCATCTTCCGCCGCATCGTCACGCGCAACCTGCTGCACCGGGTCACGCCGTCGCTGTCGCAGCCGGACGCCGAGATGCGCGTCGAGCTGGCGGTGGCGCAGCTGGTGGGGACGGCGATGCTGCGCTACATCGTCAGGCTGGAGCCGATGGCCTCGGCGGAGCCGGAGGACCTGATCCGGCGGCTGGCGCCGATCGTGGAGCACCACCTGACGGCCACCCCGCCGCCCCCGTTCCCGTCGCCCGCGCCGCCTGCTTCGCCGCAGGAGCCCGCGCCGCCGCAGCAGCCCGCGCCGCCGCAGCAGCCGGGCGGCTAGCGCCGCCGCGCGGGGGCCCCGGGAGCCCGGGCGCTCAGGAGTCCCAGCGCTCCCCCGTCAGCCGCTCGTACACCTCCACGTACTTCGCGCGCGTACGCGCCACCACCTCCGCCGGCAGCTCCGGCGGCGGGGCCGCGCCGTGCCGGTCCCAGCCGGACTCGGCGGAGGTGAGCCAGTCGCGTACGTACTGCTTGTCGAAGGACGGCTGCGGGCGGCCCGGCAGCCAGTCGTCGAGGGCCCAGAAGCGGGAGGAGTCCGGCGTCAGCACCTCGTCGGCGAGGACCAGCTCGCCCTCGCCGACCGCGTCGCCGGTGTAGCCGAACTCGAACTTCGTGTCCGCCAGGATCAGCCCCCGCTCCCGCGCGACGTCCCGCCCGCGCCCGTACACCGCCAGCGTCACCCGCCGCAGGTCCGCCGCGACCTCCGGGCCGACGCGGCGGACCACCTCCTCGTACGTGACGTTCTCGTCGTGCTCCCCCACCTCCGCCTTCGTCGCCGGCGTGAAGACGGGCGCGGGCAGCGCCGAGGCGTCGGTGAGCCCCGGGGGCAGCTCGACGCCGCACACCGCGCCGGACTCCGCGTACTCCGCGAGCCCCGAGCCCGTCAGATAGCCGCGGGCCACGCACTCCACCGGCGTCATCCGCAGCGGCCGGCACACCAGGACGCGCCCCGCCCAGTCGGCGGGGGCGCCCTCGGGCGGCTCGGTGGAGAGCACGTGGTGCGGCACGAGGTCGGCGACGCGCTCGAACCACCACAGCGACAGCCGGGTCAGGATGCGGCCCTTGTCGGGGATCTCGGTGGGGAGCACCCAGTCGTACGCGGAGATCCGGTCGCCGGCGACCATCACGAGCCGGCCGGCGTCGTCCTCGTACAGGTCGCGGACCTTGCCGGTGTGCAGGTGCACGAGGCCGGGCACGTGTGCGGGCTGGGGCTTCTCCACGAAACCGGGCACGGATCCCTCCGGGGGGCTTGGCCGATGCGACTGCGACAGTCGAATTGTCTCGCATCGCCACCGCGGCCCCCCGACCAGGCGGTCCGTCCGCCCGTCAGCCCGTCCGTCCGCTCAGCCGCGGGCGGCGGCGGGAGCGGCGGCGGGGGCCGGCTGCGCGAGCACCGGGTAGTCCGTGTAGCCGCTGTGGTCGCCGCCGTAGTACGTGGCCTCGTCGGCCTCGTTGTACGGGCCGCCGGCCCGGGCCCGGGCGACCAGGTCGGGGTTGGCCAGCCAGCGCGCGCCGAGGGCGACGACGTCCGCCGTGCCCGCCGCGACCAGCTGCTCCGCGTCCGCCACCGGGTCGCCGCCGCCGTGGTGCGCGGAGTTCAGCACCAGCGGGCCGGCCCAGTCGCGGCGTACCTGCTCGGTCACGGGGCGCAGCCCCGGGTGGGCCTCCAGGATGTGCAGGTAGGCCAGCGGATACGGGGCGAGCGCCGACAGCAGCGCCGCGTACAGCTCGGCCGTGTCGGTCTCGGCGACGCCGTTGGCGTCGTTGCCGGGCGAGATGCGCAGCGCGGTGCGGTCCGCGCCGATCGCCTCGCTGACCGCCCGGACGGCCTCGACGGCGAAGCGCGCGCGGTTCTCCGCCGGGCCGCCGTAGGCGTCGGTGCGGAGGTTGGAGTTGCCGGAGAGGAACTGGTGGATGAGGTAGCCGTTGGCACCGTGCAGCTCGACGCCGTCGAAGCCCGCCTCGACGGCGTTGCGGGCGCCGGCCGCGAAGTCCCGGACGATCTCGCCGATGTCGCCGGCGGCCAGCTCGCGCGGCACCGGATGCGGCAGCATCCCCTGGTCCACGGTGAACAGCGACTCGCCGGAGGCCACGGCCGACGGCGCCTCGGGCAGCCCGCCGTCCGGGTAGAGGTACGGGTGGCCGACGCGGCCGGTGTGCAGCAGCTGCAGGAAGATCCGGCCCCCCGCGGCGTGCACCCGGTCGGTCACCTGCCGCCAGGCCTCGACCTGCGCGGCGGTGTGGATGCCGGGGGTCTGGATGTAGCCCTGGCCGCGTACGCTGGGCTGGGTGCCCTCGGTGACGATCAGCGCGGCGCCGGCCCGCTGCTCGTAGTACTCGGCCGTCAGCGCGGACACCAGACCGCTGTCCGCGGTGGCCCGGGAGCGGGTCATCGGCGCCATCGCCAGCCGGTGCGGGAGGTCGAGGCGGCCGATGCGGACGGGTTCGAAGAGTGCGTTCGTCATGCGTCGAACGTACGAACCGGGGAATGCCCGCCGGATCCGTAGCGCTTCGGTACTCGTATACGTGAACCGTGCCGCCGACCCTCCCACGTAGGTGTGGACCGGATGAACCGGATGAACCGGATGGATCTGTACGGGCGTGAGCAGGAGCTGGCCCGGCTCGACGCGCTGACCGCCGCCGCCGCGGACGGCCGTGGCCAGAGCCTCGTGCTCCGCGGCGAGGCCGGCATCGGCAAGTCGTCGCTGCTCGGGCACGCCGAGGACGAGGCGCGGCGGCGCGACTTCACCGTGCTGCGCGCGGTCGGCTGGGAGGCCGAGCGGGGGCTCGCGTTCGCGGCGCTGCACCAGCTGCTGCGGCCCGTGCTCGACCGCGCCGGCCGGCTGCCGCGGCCGCAGGCCGACGCACTGGACGCGGCGGTCGGCACCGGCACCGCCGCCGGGCACAACCGGTTCCTCGTCGGGCTCGCGGTGCTGTCGCTGCTCGCCGAGGCGGCCGAGGACGCGCCGGTGCTGTGCCTGGTGGACGACGCGCAGTGGATCGACGAACCGTCCGCCGACGCGCTGCTGTTCGCCGCCCGCCGGCTGGGCGTCGAGCGCGTCGTGCTGCTCTTCGCCGCCCGCGGCACCCAGCCCGACGAGGACCCCGGCTTCCCCGCCGCCGGACTGCCGCAGCTGACGCTGCCCCGGCTCGGCCGCGACGCCGCGCTGGCCCTGCTCGCCGGCCTGGACGTGCCCGCGGCGGTACGGGACCGGGTGCTGCGCGAATCCCTCGGCAACCCGCTCGCGCTGCGCGAGTTCGGCGCCTCCGGACCGGCCGCCGCCGACCGCCCGCAGGCCGCCGGGCAGCCGCTGCCCGCCGCCGACCGGGTGCTCGCCGCGTACCGCGGCCGGGTGCTGGAGCTGCCGGACCGCACCCGGCTGATGCTGCTGATCGCCGCCGCCGACTCCCGCAGCACCCTGCGGTACATGATGGCCGCCGCCGAGCGGCTGGGCGTCGGGCTCGCCGACCTGGCGGCGGCGGAGCAGCAGGGGCTGGTGGCCGTCGTCGGGGAGTACGTCGAGTTCCGCCACCCCCTGATCCGTACCGCCGCCTACACCGCCGCCCCGCTCGCCCGCCGCGTCGCCGTGCACGAGGCGCTGGCCGGCACCTCCGGCGACCCCGACTGCCGCGCCCGGCACCTGGCGTCGGCCGCGATGGGGCCCGACGAGGAGGTCGCCGCCGGGCTGGAGGGGTACGCCGTCCGTGCGCTGGCCCGCGGCGGCCCCGCC
>NZ_BAAAPF010000310.1:0-8150 GCF_039531005.1 Streptomyces synnematoformans | reverse complement strand
ACGACGACGGCCCGCGCCGCGGGCGCGGCGGCGGGCGGGAGCGTGCCGAGCAGGGCCGCGGCGACGGCGGTGGCGCCGAGCGTTCTGACGTACCTCATACGGATCCTCTCCCTCGCGGGCCGGGCCGGCCGGCGGGGGGTGCTCCCCGCGGCGGCCGCCGGCCGGCGCACGATGATGGCGGGAGCATCCGGCCCGTACGTGGCGCCGAGGCAATCCCGCGGCGAACAGCGGGACACGCCGCCGGAACGCGGGCCGCGACCGGCCTTCGACGTCGGCGGCCCGGGGGCACGCGGGCACGCGGGCACGCCGCCGTGCGGGACGTGGTCCGTGCGAGAGGCCGGCGACCCCACCCAGCGGGGTCGCCGGCCCGTCTCGTGCCGGGGGCGGCGGGCAGGCCGCCGCCCCCGGGGCCCAAGGTGCCGGCTGCACCGGCGCGCGGGGCGCGGTCAGTGGTTCCCGTGTGCCGGCGCGTCGCGGGTGGGCTTCATCGCCTCCGCGTTGTGCTCGCCGGCCACCGTGCCGTTCGGGTTCGTCACCACCAGCAGCCCCGCCATGCCCATGTCCGCGTGGCTCTGGACGTGGCAGTGGTACATCCACCGCCCCGAGCCGACCAGTTCGCCCGCGATGAACTGGAAGCCGAAGGAGTCGCCCGGCCCGCAGATCTTGTTGTCGATGATCGGCGTCGGGTCGTCCACGCCGGTCAGCATGCCCGTGCGGTTGTCCGCCCAGCGGTGCCCGTGCATGTGGAACGTGTGGTACAGCTCGCCGTGCGTGATCATGAGGACCTCGCAGCGGTCCCCGAGCGTGGCCGTGAAGTCCGGCCCGTGGCCGGTGAGGTTGTTGATGGTGCTGTCGTTGAAGACGATGACGAACTGCTTGTCGGGCAGCTTGTCGCCGCGCCGCCGGACGATCAGCCCGCCGTAGAGCCCGCGTCTGACGCCGCCGGTTCCGTGCGGGGTGCCGACCGCGTGGTCGTGGTAGTGCCAGTAGCCCGCGCTGCCCGGCTGTATGGTGCCGTCGCGGCGGGTGCCGGGGGTGTGCGAGTGCCAGACGTACTCGCGCGAACCGCCCGGCGGCACCGCGCTGTTCGTCATCGGCGTGCCGTCGTTGCCGATGTCGTAGTCGACGCCGTGGGGGTGCAGGCTGGCCTCGACGTCGAGGTTGTTGACCAGCTTGATGATCATGCTGTCGCCCTCGTACATCTCCAGCAGCGGACCGGGGATGGAGGGCCTGCCCGGTTCGAGTCCGTAGCCCAGCTGGCCGTCCGGCATGGCCTCGGCGTACATGGTGATGCGCTTGATCTCGCCCAGGGGTTGGGGTTGTGGTTTGTCGTTCGACGCGGTGACCGTCGCTCCCGTGGTGGACAGGGCGACCGGGGTCGCCAGTGCGGCCGCGGCCGCACCGCTCGTGAAGGACCTTCTGGAAACACTGCGCGGCATGGTGGCCCCCGCCTTCTCGCGCGTTTGTGACTCGTCCCTGACAGCCGCTCATGGTAAGGGCTTGTCGAGGCTTTGCCCATCCTCAGGACAAAGTTCGAACCGAATCCGGCTGTAGGCATTGGCAGTTCGCCGAAAGAGGTCTAACTTCCTACGGCGGCGCAGCTATCCCGCAGCATCCCGGGACGAGGTGGGAGGACCATGCGACGCAGGGGAAACGCCCTACGCTGGGCGGCCGGCGCATCGGCCGTGGCAATGACGGCAACGCTGCTGGCAGGAGCCGAGGCCATGGCGGGGCCGTCGAGCGGCGGACCGCTCGCGGCCGGCAAGCCGCCGGGCAAGGCGAACGCTTCGGTACTCGTGTTCCACCGGGTGGACGGCGATCAGCATGCCGTCACCCGGGCGGGCATCGAGGCCATTGAGGCCATCGGGACCCAGGGTCCGGAGACGTTCACGGTGACCGCCACCGACGAGGTGACGGCCTTCACCGACAAGAATCTGGCCAAGTACAACGCGGTCGTCTTCCTGTCACCGGGCAGCGACCGGCTCAACACCATTCAGGAACAGTCGTTCCAGCGCTACATCGAGGCCGGCGGCGGGTTCCTCGGGATCCACGACGCGGCCCGCGCCGAGCCCGAGTCCGACTGGTTCACCGGCCTGATCGGCAGCCGCCCCGCCGGCACCTCCGGCGGCGCGCAGGAGGCCGTCGTCGAGGTCGGCGACCGGCTCAACCCGGCCACCAGGGACCTGCCGCTCGAGTGGTCGCGCAGAGACG
This sequence comes from Streptomyces synnematoformans, assembly GCF_039531005.1. Classification (NCBI taxonomy): domain Bacteria; kingdom Bacillati; phylum Actinomycetota; class Actinomycetes; order Kitasatosporales; family Streptomycetaceae; genus Streptomyces; species Streptomyces synnematoformans. The sequence continues at coordinate 5,939 of NZ_BAAAPF010000310.1, read as the reverse complement.
TGTGGACCAACTGGGAGACCAATCCCTCCGGCAGCGTCCACACCGTCGCCCGGGTCCGGGAGCGCACGTACGAGCCGGGCTCGACGGCCAACGGCTGGGACCACCCGATCTCCTGGTGCCGCGACTACGAGGGCGGCCGCTCCTTCTACACCGGCATGGGCGGCACCGCCGCCGGCTTCGCGGAGGAGAACTTCCGCGCGCACCTGCGCGGCGCCCTGCTGTGGACCACCCGCCAGGCGCGGGCCGACTGCCAGGCGAGCATCATCGCCAACTACGAGGCGACCCGGCTGACCCAGCCGAACCAGCCGAACCAGCTCGACCAGATCGGCGAGCCGCACGGCATCGACATCGCCGACGACGGCAAGGTCTACTACATCGGCCGCGGCGGCCGCTGGTCCGGCGCGCCCGTCGACGTCGACTGGGACAGCCCGGAGATCGGCAAGGGCCCCGGCACCGTCCACATGTGGGACCCGGAGACCGAGCAGGTGACCGCGGTCGGCACCCTCGACGTCTTCGGCAACAAGGGCGGCGGCGACGAGCTGGTCAAGGTCGAGGAGGGCCTGCTCGGCATCGCCCTCGACCCGGACTTCGCCGCCAACGGCCACGTGTACCTGCACTACACGCCGCACTCCGGCGTCGACCGCGACGCGCACATGGCCGAGCGGCGGGTCTCCCGGTTCACGATCGACCAGGCGACCCAGAAGCTCGACACCTCCTCCGAGCAGGTGCTGCTGTCCTGGCCCGTCCAGGTGCACAGCTGCTGCCACGCGGGCGGCGACATGGAGTGGGACTCGCAGGGCAACCTGTACATCGCCACCGGCGACACCAACTCCTCGCGGTTCAGCGACGGCTACTCCGGCAACAACCCGGAGCCGAACTTCGGCGGCGTGTCCTTCGCCGACGCGCGGCGCACCGCGGGCAACACCAACAACCTCAACGGCAAGATCCTGCGGATCCACCCCGAGCCCGACGGCACGTACACCATCCCCGAGGGCAACCTCTTCACCGGCGACGAGGGCAACGGCGACCAGGCCAGGCCCGAGATCTACGTGATGGGCGTACGCAACCCGTCCCGCATCGAGATCGACGAGCAGGACCGGCTCTACGCCGGCTGGGTCGGCCCGGACGCCGGCCAGCCCAGCACCACCTGGGGCCCGGCCAAGTACGACACGTTCGCCGTCATCACCAGCGCGGGCAACCAGGGCTGGCCGTACTGCATGGGCAACAAGCAGCCGTACCGCGACCGCAACCTGCCCGACCCGTCGCAGCCGCTCGACTGGTACGACTGCGACAACCTCAAGAACACCTCGCCCAACAACGACGGCCTGACGGACATCCCGCCGGCCCGGGCCAACAACATCTGGTACTCGCCCCAGGGCGGCGGCCCCGACTACCCGCGCAACGCGGACGGGGTGCCCAGCTACGACATCGACGAGGCGCAGTACCGGCTGCCCTGGCTCAAGGGCGGCGGCCAGGCGGCCATGACCGGCCCCGTCTACCGCTACGACGCCTCCTCCGGCAGCGACGTCAAGTGGCCGGAGTACTGGGACGGCAAGTGGTTCGTCGGCGACTTCTACGACCAGGACCAGCCGCGGCACGCCGTGGTCATGGACCCGGCCAACGCCGGCGACGGCGGACTGCCGGTGCACGCCGAGTCGCTCGACGACATCATCCCGGTGGGCAACGGCGGCATCCGCAACCTGATGGACTGGAAGTTCGGCCCGGACGGCGCGCTCTACGTGCTCGACTACGGCCGCGGCTTCTTCAACGCCGACTCGGCGTCCGCCCTGTGGCGGGTGACGTACAAGGGCGGGCCGGCGACGCCGCTGCCCGAGAACCTGATCGCGAAGGGGAGTCGATGAGATCCCAAGCTCTGACCGCAGCAGGACTGCGGCGGGCGCTGATCACCGTGGTGGCGGTGTGCCTGGCGCTGCTCGCGCCGGGCGGCCTGCCCGCCGCCGACGCGGCGGCGCCCGAGGAACCCACGGCGGCGCAGACGCTGACCTGGACCGCGGGCGACAGCATGACGGAGTACACGTCCGCACCCACGACGGCGGTGGCCGGGGAGACGACCATCGTCTTCGAGAACAGCGCCGCCACCGGCAACACCACCGGCATGGTGCACACCCTGACCTTCGACACCTCCACCGCGGGGTACAACCACGACGTCAGCCTCAACCTGCAGGCCTCGCCGAACGACCAGAACGGCGGCAGGTGGCAGGCCACGGTCGACCTGAAGCCGGGCACGTACCGCTACTACTGCGCCATCCCCGGCCACCTGGCGATGGCAGGCGAGCTGGTCGTCACCGAGGGCGGCGAGGACACCACGGCGCCCGAGGCCGCGGCCGAGGTCACCGGCGAACAGGACGCGAACGGCGCGTACCTGGGCAGCGCGACGGTCGAGCTGTCCGCCACCGACGACATGTCGGGGGTCGACCGCGTCGACCACGCCCTGGACGGGGCCACGGACTGGACCGCGTACGAGGCGCCCATCGTGGTCAACACCCCGGGCGAGCACACCGTCAGATACCGCGCCACCGACAAGGCGGGCAACACCAGCGAGGAGCAGTCGGTGACCTTCACGGTCGTCGAGGCCGAGGACACGTCGCCGCCGACGGTCACCGCCTCCCTCGGCGGTGAGCAGAACGACGACGGCGCGTACCTGGACGTGGCCACGGTCACGCTGGAGGCGGCCGACACCGGCGGCTCCGGCCTGGACAAGATCGAGTACGCGGTGGGCGACGGCGCCTTCCGGACGTACACCGAGCCGGTGCACGTCCACACCATCGGCGAGCACACGGTCACCTACCGGGCCACCGACAAGGCGGGCAACTCCTCCGAGGCCCAGACGGTCAGCTTCACGGTGGTGGAGAAGTACCCCAACCCCGACCCCGTCTGCCCGGAGCTGGACTCCCGTCCGATCGTCTACATCGGCGCGTACGACACCCACGTGCCCAACCGCGTCACCAGGAGCGGCTGCACGATCAACGAGGTGATCGAGGACGAGAAGGCGTGGCAGAAGCACCGCGACTTCATGCGCCACATCCGGGACATCACCGACGAGCTGTACCTGGACGCCGTCATCAACGGCGAGGAGCGCGAGGCGATCCGCGACACGGCGAAGGCCTCCGGGATCGGCAAGCCGGGCCACAACGACGGCTACACGTCGCTCTTCACCGGCACCGAGAACTCCTTCTCCAAGTGGGAGCACGTCGGCGGCGGCAGCTTCCACCTCAACGGCGACGGCTCGATGACCAGCGGGACGACCGTCGGCGGTCTTGGCATGCTCTGGTACCCGCACGAGCAGTACGGCGACTTCTCGCTCAAGCTGCAGTGGCGCGACGACGCGCCGGGCGACGGGCGCGCCAACTCCGGCGTCTTCGTCCGCTTCCCGGACGTGCGCGACCACCCGGACGAGCCGCGGCCGGAGTGGGCGGCCATCAAGTACGGCCACGAGGTGCAGGTCTTCGACTCGGAGGCCGGCGACCAGTACAAGACGGGCTCGGTCTACGGCTTCGACCTGGTGAACCACGGCGCGGCCGGGGTGACGCCGAAGGGCACGTGGAACGACTACGAGATCCGGGTGGTGGACCAGCACTACGAGGTCTACCGCAACGGCGTGCTCATCAACGAGTTCGAGAACGCCCCGGGCCAGCTGTTCTCGCCGCCGCGCGGGGACGACCCGGGCACCGACGGCCGCCAGCACGCGCAGGGCTACATCGGCCTGCAGGTGCACGGCACCACGGACGTGGTCTCGTACCGCGACATCCGGATCAAGCCGCTGTGATGACGGTCGGCTGACCGGAGGCTCAGGACCCGGTGGGGGGCGGTGGCACACACCGCCCCCCACCGGCGTGCCGGGGTGTTCCAACCGGAGCCGGGGTCGAAACGCCTGTTCGCCACGGGATCGAATCCCGCGCCGGCATGCGTTCTCGGTGAGATAGTCGGTCGCATTCGGTGTCCCCGGTCCCGAAGGAAGGTGATGGCCCGTGGTGTTCGCCATGGGATTCTCCGCATACGGAGGCCCCGAGGTGCTGCGCCGCCTCGACGTCGACGTGCCGGAGCCCGCCGCCGGCGAGGTGCGCATCCGCGTCCGCTGCGCGGGCGTCAACCCGCTCGACTGGAAGCTGCGCAGCGGGCGGATGGCGGCCTTCCGGCCGCTGACCTTCCCGCACGTCCTCGGGAACGAGGCCGCCGGCGTGGTCGAGGCCGCCGGCCCCGACGCCGGCCCGTGGCGGGTGGGCGACGAGGTGCTCGGGCCGGTGACCGCGGGGTACGCGGTGCGCACGCTGGCGCGCGCGGACCGGCTGGTCGCGAAGCCGCCGGGGCTGCCGTGGGAGCTGGCCGGCGGGCTGCCGATGGCGGCGGAGACCGCGCACCGCACGCTGGCGGCGCTGCGCGTGGCCAAGGACGACACGCTGCTCGTGCACGGCGCCGCGGGTGGGGTCGGCAGCCTGGCCGTGCAGTTCGCCGTCTCGGCAGGCGTGCGGGTGATCGGCACCGCGAGCCCGGCCAACCACGACTATCTGCGCTCGCTGGGCGCGGAGCCGGTCGCCTACGGAGAGGGCGTCGACGTACGGGTACGGGAGCTGACGCCGGGCGTGGACGCGGTGCTGGACGCCGCCGGGCGGGGCGTGCTGCCGGAGTCGGTGGAGCTGGCCGGCGGCCCGGAGCGGGTGCTCACCATCGCGGACGCGGCGGGGGCGCGGGCTCTGGGCGTACGGTTCTCCGGCGCCGCGGACGGCGAGGACCAGCATGTGGCGGGCATCGAGCGGGCGCTGGCGCTGTACCGCGACGGGCGGCTGCACCTGCCGGTGTGGCGGGCGCTGCCGCTGGCGGAGGCGGCGGACGCGCACCGCGCGAGCGAGGAGGGACACCTGCGCGGCAAGATCGTGCTGGTGGCGGACGACTGAGCGGGTGCGGCTCCGCCGCGGGGCGGCCGGAGGGGGGGCCGGGGCAGGTCGGATCGGGGGCCGGGTGAGCGGGCGGGGCCGAGGGCCTGCGCCGGGGCGGCGGCGTGTGGTGTCGCTTGGCGGCTGGGCGGGAGTCGACAGGGCGGGGTCAGCGGGCGGGGCGAAGGCTGTGGCCGGGTGTGGTGCGCGATGCGGCTTCCCGGCCGCGGGGCTGGGTGGGGTCGAAGGTCGTGGCCGGGCGTCCGGCGCGGCTTGCCGCTGGGGTGGGAGCCGAGAGGGCCGGTCAGCGGGCGAGGCCGAAGGCTCTCGTCGGGCGTGGCGCCCGGCGCGGCTTCGCCGCGCGGGCGGCGGGCAACGGGTGGGGGGCGAGGGCCGGGGGCAGATCCGCGGCCGGGGTCGTCCGCGCGGGGGCCGCGGGCGGGAGCAGACCTGAGGCCGGGGCCGTCGCCCGGGTCGTCAGCGCGGGGGCTTCGGGCGCGAGTGCGGCCGGGGGCGGGAGGGGATCCGTGGTCGGGGCTACTGCCGGGGTTGCTCGTGCGGGGGGCGTGGGCGGGAGCAGACCTGGGGCCGCGGGCGTCGCCGCCGGGGTGGTTCGTGCGGGGGGTGCTGCCGGCGGTGGCGTGGGGTGCGGGGACGGGTCCGGTTGGGAGAGCAGGACGACGCCGCGGGTGGCCAGGGCTGCGGCGGCCAGCGCCACCGCCGCGCCCGGCACCCCGCCGCTCAGCTGTTCGCCGAGCAGCGTGAGCCCCACCGCCGCGGACACCGCCGGGTTGACCAGCGTCGCCGTCGCCAGCGGGGCGCCGAGGCCGCCGCGGTAGGCGGCCTGCGAGAGCATCAGCCCGGCCGGGGCGAGCGCCGCCACCGCCAGCCCCGTCAGCACCGTGAAGGCGTCGAGGCCGGGCCGTACCGCGACCGTCTGGGTGAGCACCGACCCGGCGCCGAAGGCTTTCCCCGCCGCCGTGGCGTACGTGGCGCCGGCCGCTCGCGGGCCGGCGGCGGGGGCCGCCGCGCCGCCCGGGACCAGCG